>NZ_JBXWKZ010000006.1:0-87186 GCF_058191515.1 Staphylococcus sp. CoH_129_LAB_1
TAGTATTGTAAATAAAGAAGCCAGTAAATGAATTTATAAAAAACTCATTTACTGGCTATTTTTTAGGAATTATGTCCCAGCCTCTTCTTTATTTTTATTATCGAATTGTAGCGCCTTTAGCTTTTAATGCTTCTAAAATTTTATCATGAATTTTAGAGACACGTTCATCTGTAAGCGTATCTTCAGTATCTAAATAATTCAAACGAATGGCTACTGATTTTTTACCTTCTTCCAAGTGTTCACCTTCATACACATCAAATACAAGTGTATTTTTAAGAATATCTTCTCCATTCTCATGAATGATGTCTAATAATTCTGATGAAGGTATGTCACGTTTTACTTCCATAGCGATATCTCTTGACACACCAGGGAATTTTGGAATTGGTTCATAATTTATATAACCTACAGCCACTTGCATCATTGCATCATAGTTTAATTCAAAGACATATGTTCGTTTAAGATCGTTTTCAGCTGCTAATTGAGGATGCAATTCTCCTACAAACCCTATTTCTTTACCTGCTAAAGAAACGATAGCAGTTCTACCTGGGTGAAGACCACTGATTTCGCCAGCTTTATAGGTAAAGTCTAAATTTAATTTTTCAGCAATTCGATCGACGACACCTTTAGCAATAAAGAAATCAATTTCTTCTTTTTTTCCTTGCCAAGTGTTAACCACATATTCTCCAGTTAAAATACCACTTAAATATTCTATTTCATCAGGTAATTCATCTTTACCGTTACCAAAGAACACACGACCAATTTCATATAATCTTACATTTTTATTTTTACGTGCTACGTTATAAGCTGTCGCTTCAATTAAATGTGGTAATAAGCTTTGACGTAATGTAGAATGCGCTTCACTCATCGGCATGAGTAAACTAATTGTAGGACGTTTTTGTAATGCAAAATCTTTGGCGTGTTCTTTAGATACGAGTGAATATGTGATAGCTTGATTCAATCCTGCACCTTCAAGTGTTTCTTTTACTGTACGTGTTTTATACTGACGATCTGTCAATTCTCCACTAGTCACATCATCAAATACTGGTAAAGTTGAAGGAATATTATCATACCCATATATTCTCGCTACTTCTTCAATTAAATCTTCTTTAATTGAAATATCTTTACGACGTGAAGGTACATGTACTGTTAAAATATCGTCATTTTGAAGGGTTTTAAACCCTAATTGTTCAAAAATAACTTTAATCTCATCATTTGATAAATTAAAACCAATCGTTTGATTTACTTTTTCAGCAGTAATATTAATTGGCGTAACAAGTGAACCTAAATCTCCTTGTGCTACTCTATCTTTTAAAACTTTACCTGAAGCATAATGTTCAAGTAAATAACAAGCTCTATCCACTGCTTCATTAACAAATTCTGTTGCAATACCTTTTTCAAAACGACTTGAAGCCTCACTTCGTAAATTTAAACGACGTGATGTATGGCGAATAGATACAGAATCAAAAATTGCACCTTCTACTATGACATTTGTTGTTTGATCAGTAACCTCTGAAAAGTCTCCACCCATAACACCCGCTAATGCAATAGGTTCTTTACCATTTGTGATAACAATGTCTGTATCAATAAGTGTTCTTTCAGTATCGTCTAATGTTGTTATTGTTTCATTTTCATTTGCTTGACGTACAACAATATCTTTAGAACCAATATGATCTTGATCAAACATGTGGAGTGGTTGGCCATATTCGAGTAGTACATAGTTAGAAATATCAACTACGTTATTAATTGGACGGATACCAGCTTTAATTAAACGTGCTTGCATCCAAATAGGTGATGGTTCAATTCTCACATCTTTAACAACTCTTGTACTGTAATAAGGAACTTTTTCTGGATTATCAATTGTCACTGATAACTCATCTGTTGCTGAAGTCTCTGCTTCGTTAAGCGTTATTTTTGGTTTAGTCATCTCAATTTGATATAATGCTGCAACTTCATATGCAGTTCCTACCATGCTTAATGCGTCTGCACGGTTAGGTGTTAAATCAAATTCCATGATTTGATCATTAAGATATAGTGCGTCTAATGCATCAGTTCCCGGTGTCACTTCATTAGGAAATACGAAGATGCCATTTTCATAGTCTTTTGGTACAACGTTACTTGAGATGCCAATTTCTTGTAAGGAACAAATCATACCTTCTGAACGTTCTCCACGTAATTTGGCACGTTTTATTTTAATACCTCCAGGTAAACGTCCGCCTACTTTAGCTACAATCACATATTGATTTTCATCAACATTTGGTGCCCCACAAACAATTTGAACTGGCTCTCCTTCACCAATATCAACTTGACATATATTCAATTTATCTGCATCTGGATGTTTTTCTTTAGATTTTACATATCCTACCACTAAATTTTTAATATCTTTTGAGTAATCTATAATATCTGCTACTTCAATTCCCGTACGTGTAATACGCTCAGCTAAGTCTTCAACAGATACGCCAGCATTTACGTAATCTTTTAACCATTCATTTGAAATCAACATTATGCTTCACCTCTATCTTCTACAGCTTTAAATTGATCAAGAAATCGTACATCATTTGCATAGAAATGACGAATATCTTCGATTCCATATTTTAACATTGCTATACGATCGGGTCCCATACCGAATGCAAAGCCAGAATATTCATTTGAATCAAAACCGGCCATTTCAAGAACATTAGGGTGTACCATACCTGCGCCTAAGATTTCGATCCATCCAGTATATTTACATACGTTACATCCTTTACCTTTACATTTGAAACAAGAAACATCTACTTCTACTGATGGCTCTGTGAATGGGAAATAACTTGGGCGTAATCGAATTTCACGATCAGCACCAAATAGTTTTTTAGCCACCAACTCTAGTGTTCCTTTCAAATCACTCATTTTGATATGTTTATCTACCACTAAACCTTCAATTTGTGTAAATTGATGACTATGTGTAGCATCATCTGAATCTCGTCGATACACTTTACCAGGGCAAATAATTTTTACTGGTCCTTGACCATGACGTTTCTCCATTGTACGTGCTTGTACTGGAGACGTATGAGTACGCATTAAAATCTCATCTGTAATATAAAAACTATCTTGCATATCTCGTGCTGGATGTGATTTAGGAAGATTTAAAGCTTCAAAGTTATAATAATCTTGCTCTACTTCATATCCATCAACAATTTCATATCCTAATCCAAGGAATAAATCTTCAAGTTCTTCAACTGTTCTAGTTAATGGATGTTTTGAGCCAATATTAATTTGACGGCTAGGTAATGTTACATCAATTGTTTCTTCAGCAAGTTGCCGATTTAACTTTTCTTGTTTTAATAATTCTTGTTTTTCTTCAAGTTCTTTTTGAATCGCTTGTCTTAACTCATTTACTTTTTGACCATAAGCTGGCTTTTCTTCATTTGACAAATCTTTCATATTTTTCATCAAACCACTTACAGAACCTTTTTTTCCTAAGTACTTTACTTTAACATCTTGTAAAGCACGTTCATCTTGCGCTTCGTTAATGTCTACTAAAGCTTGTTGTCTTAATTCTGTCATTGAATCATTTTGAGTCATGACTTACACCTCATACTTTCTATTTATCATAAAATTTACTTTATTAAATAAAAAAAAGACTTTCATCCCTAAATAACTGGGACGAAAGTCTTCCGTGGTACCACCCAAATTTATGTCTAAGCATACACTTGTTAGCATTGTTAACGAAGATGCACTCCGACTTAAATTTCTTTAAGTAACCAAAAAGGTGAAAAAAACTAATGTATATTGAAGTAAGTTTCAGTCACGCTTACTTTCCCTGTGCAATGAATCATTTAGTTTACGTCTTTTTATCGGTTTATATTTATCTTTAAATAAAATATCATTTTAAATTTGTGTACAATTAAGTATAGTCGATTTTAAATCAAAAGGTCAACCTTTCAAATGATAAAGCAAAATACTTCCGGCAATTGCCACGTTTAAACTTTCTGCTTTACCATATATAGGTATAATAAGATTCTTCGAGGTATGGGCTAATAATTCTTTATTGACACCTTCCCCTTCATTACCAAGTAATAAGGCAAATGTATTTTGTGATTCGATATTTTTATAAGATACCGCATTTTCTAAGGCTGTACCATACACTGGGCCATCAAATTGTTCAATAAATTCATTTAATCCTGTTGTGACAATAGGAATGTGAAATACGCTTCCTTGACTTGCTCTCATTACTTTGTCTTGGTATGCGTCTGCTGTACCTTTTTCCATTACAATCATGTCTATACCCGCAGCATCTGCTGTACGAATTAACGTGCCTAAGTTACCAGGATCTTGTATACGATCAAGTAATAACACTTGTTTCGCTTTTGAGATATCATGTTTAGGTTTTTCAATGACTGCAAAAAAACCTTGCGGTGTAATAGTCCCTGATAATGATTCAGCTACTTTCATATTAATTTCATAAGCTTCTTTTGCATACTCTAAAAGTCTAGAATCTGTTCTTTCTGGCTCAATTACAAATAATTGTTTAATTATCATATTACTTTTAAATGCTTCATCAATTAAATGTATGCCTTCGATGAGAGCCAATCCTGTTTTATCGCGTTCTTTTTTCTTTTTCAGTTTATTTGCTAATTTTATTTTATTGTTTTGCGTTGAAGTAATCTGTTCCATAATATTCTCTCCAAATTATTTTTGATAGCAATGGTATAGATTGAGATAATATAAAAAAAGAGTGGATAGAATTCATAATGAATTCGTATTCCACCTTTTTTAAATAGATATAAATTATTTAGAAACGACTTCTTCACCATTGTAAGAACCACAGTTTTTACATACGCGGTGAGATAATTTGTACTCGCCACAGTTTGGGCATTCAGTCATACCAGGTACTGAAATTTTGAAATGAGTACGACGTTTATTTTTTCTAGTTTTAGACGTTCTTCTTTTTGGTACTGCCATGATATATCCTCCTTAATATTAAAACACATAATCTCAAGTATTCGGTCATTTAATTATTATACTATAAATTAAATCAACCTGCTATTACTCTTTATCATATAACTGTTGTAATTTTTGAAGCCTAGGATCAACTTGGCGTGTTTGGGAATCGTCATTATCTTTAGAGTGTTCAAGCTCAAGCGCTTGTTCTTCATCAATAACTTCCCAACCGTTACCTTCTGTAAGCATTTGATCACTATTCTTAGAAAATGCACGCATTGGCTTCTCAATAATAACCAATTCTTTAGCAATATCTCGGATATTAATCATACCATCTGTAGCAAGATGATAATGTTCATCTTCATCTACTTCTTCTTCGGTATAACTATTATAACCTTCTAAATCAAATACTTCGGAAGTTCTGACATCAAGTGGCACATCTACAGGCACTAATGTACGAGCACAAGGCATAGTGTACATACCAGTAACATGCATATCTGCTATCACTTCATTTGATTTTATGGTTAATTCACCTTCGATATTAATCTCTGATAAATCAATCAGACCTAAAGGTTCTATTAAATCGTCAAAGTTCGCCTTTTCATTGAATTCAAAAGGTTTACCTTGATATTTTCTCAATTGCGTTATTGACCATTTCATATGGCTTCACCTCTAACAAACACAAAATTTATTTTAACTTTACTATTAAAAGTTGTCAAGATTTTTTCTTAACAACTTATCATCTGTTACAATACTAATAATGAATACTGAAAGGATGAATTGCAAATGAAAAGTGTTGGATTGATTACAGAGTATAATCCATTTCACAATGGCCATGCATATCATGCGCAACAAGCAAAACTACAGTCCAATGCAAAGGTTTCTATTGCAATCATGAGTGGTAATTTCGTTATGCGGGGTGAACCTGCTATTTATAACAAATTTCTACGTACGCAAATGGCACTGTCAAATGTCGATTTAGTTGTTGAATTACCTCTTATCGCTAGTCTTTCTTCAAGTGATTATTTTGCGAAAATAGCTATTCAAGTTGCTCATTATCTAGATGTTGATACTATTGCTTTTGGAAGTGAAACACCTGATATCACCCGTCTTAAAAACGTCGCTAATGAAATTATCAATTTAGAACATAGTCCAATTTTTAATCAAAAAATAAAAGAAGGTAACAGTTATGCAAAAATTATAAATGATTTAATTAGCGAAGATACTTTACTAAAATTGCCTAATAATATTTTAGCAGTCACTTACTTAAAAGCTATACAGCAATTTGCACCTCATCTAAAAGGACTTGCTGTTCAACGTGTACATGCCCATCATCATGATGTGACAATTAAAACATCACCATTTGCAAGTGGTTCTGCAATAAGACAGGCGTTAATAACTCAAGAAAATCAGTGGACTGCAGTTGTCCCTCCTTCTATTAAAGCGCTTTATACAACACCTCATTTAACTAAAGAGGATACATTTAGCTTTATTAAATATCGTATCTTAAGTCATTCAACTCATGAATTAGCTCATATATACACCATGTCTGAAGGATTAGAGCATCGTTTGAAAAAATATATTAATCAAGCAACCTCTTTTGAATCATTTATGTCTTTAATTAAAACAAAACGTTTTACCTATACTCATTTACAACGTATACTTATGCAAATTCTTTTAAATGTTAAAAAAGAAGATTATATTCAATCCATTTCAGCTGTAAGAATTTTAGGAATGAATCGTCGCGGACAAAGTTATCTAAAACAATTAAAAACCAAATTTCCGGAGCGTCAATTCATCACTAATATTAATAAAACATCTGCTCATTTTTTTAAAAATGAAATTAAAGCTATCGATATTTATAACTTATTATCAGGTCAAAAGAAAAATGATTTTAATACACCTGTCATTAGATTAAATAATTAAATTAAAGCGTATGGAACATTTCTGTTCTATACGCTCATTTTTTAATCTTTAAATTTTTCTTTTAATGCTTTTTCAACGTTACTAGGTACAAAATCTGAAATATCTGCCTTATATTGAGCGACTTCTTTTACAACACTTGAACTAATGAATGAATAGTTTGTACTTGTCATCATGTACATGGTTTCAACATCACTATTTAATTTTTTATTCATTGAAGTTAAGCGTAATTCATACTCAAAATCACTCACCGCTCTTAAGCCACGAATTATTGTTTTAGCGCCTACTTTATTGCAAAAATCGACAAGTAAGCCATTATAATTATGCACTTTCACATTTGGCAAATGATTTACAGATTCACGTATTAGTTTCATCCGTTCTTCAATAGAAAATGTACCCGCTTTGCTACTGTTTTTTAATACACACACATGAAGCTCATCAAATCGATCAGCACTTCTTTCAATAATATCTAAATGTCCATAAGTAATAGGATCAAAGCTACCTGGAATGACTGCTTTTGTCTTAGTCATTGTGTTCTCCTTTTTTTAATAACAAAGTATCAGTTAAACCGTAATGATATTGTTTAATCACTTCAAAATCATATGTATTGATTTTTTCTTGATTACTAAACTCACAAACGATAATACCATGTTTTTTTAATAAATTAAACTTAGAAATTTGTTCTAGTGCCTTGTCTATCAACCCTTTGTTATAAGGAGGGTCTAAAAAAATGAAATCAAATTGAATTTCTCTTTTATTGATAGCCTTTAACGCTCTATTTGCATTATTTTTATATACTTCTGATTGTTCCTCTAAATTTAATTGTTTCAAATTAGCTTGAATGACTTTAACTGCTTTAAAGTTTTGGTCTACAAATATGACTTTTTCCATACCTCTAGATAGTGCTTCAATTCCTAAAGCACCACTACCAGCAAATAAATCTAAACCTAAGCCGTATACTTCATGTAAACTATTAAACATACCTTCTTTAACTTTATCCATTGTCGGACGAGTGTTACGTCCTTCTAAACTTTCTAATGGTTTACTTTTATGTTTTCCAGCAATGACTCTCATTTTGACTTTCACTTCCATTTCATTCATTTATTTACTATAATTTGTTTTGAAAAAGGAGAATTAAATATTTATGAAACAATCATTTATTATTTTAGGAGAAGGACTTACAGATTTATTCGAATTTCTTACTCTTATTGAATATAATCATGCAAGAATAGACAAAATAGTCTATTTCCATACACCACAATCAGATAAACAATTATCATCAGTAGCAATTATTATGAATCCTACGACTGGCAAACAATTTCAAGCCATGTATATGATGTTAGATGCTTTAAAATATCCATATCCAAATAGTAATAAAAAATTTGATATGATTAATGAAAAAGCCCAATCGTATGACATTCCTATTATTGGCATCGATGTTCAACCGCCAAATGCATTTCATACGAATGACTTATATTTTAAATATTTAATTAGCGTACTTCGTTTACAAAATTGGATTCCCCCGATGCAATAACAATTTTTTAATAAATCTTAAAGCATTTCATGCTTTTCTTTATCATATGTTTTTTTCAAGTTTTTGTATGGTGATCCATCAATATGTAAGACGTATTTTAATTTCATTAATTTCTGAAGAATATCGTCTACTTCTTGTTCATTAACATACATTACTACATACTTTCGCGGTTTATTAGTGTATACGATATGTCCATATTTACGTATCTGTCTTTCGTGCTTAATATGCTTTAAGTAAATAATTAAGCTAACTCTTGGAATTAATTCCATATTATTTCACTCACTCCATTTATTATGCATAATTACTATACCATGACTGATAATTTTATAAAATACATTGAATATCTCAACACTTAACTTTCAATGAAACCATTTCTCTAATAATTAAACTTAAATGAACTTTAGGAGGTTATATCTTGAAATATATTAAGAAAAATTTTTTAAATTTGAGTATAACTAGCATGGGGATATTAAGTAGTTTATTGCTTTTAAAAAGAAATCAAAATCCTAAAATGCTTAAAAACATACCTCATTTTTTTAATGGACCAACACCTTATATTTTTGCACATAGGGGCGGAATGTCAGTTCGACCAGAACAAACACAATTAGCTTTCGATAATGCGGTTGATTATGGTTTAGATGGCTTTGAAACAGATGTGAGACTAACTAAAGATGAAGAACTAATCGTTTTTCATGATGCTACAGTCGATCGCACTACTAATGGTTCAGGAAAAGTATGTGATTACACATTAAAAGAATTAAGAAAGTTAGATGCTGGATTTCATTTTACTGATATCAATGGTCGACATATTTACAGAGGTCATCCACAAGCTAAAATCTTAACTTTTGGAGAACTATTGGAAATGTATCCAAGCAAATATATCAATGTAGATTTAAAAGATACTCCAAATAGTTATGAAGGATCTATTGCTCCTAAAAAAATATATGATATTATAAAACATCATCATGCTGAGAAACGCGTGCTTGTAACAAGTTTTCATAAAAAACAAAATGAACGTTTTAGAGCATTAAGCAATGGAGAGATTGCTACTGGCGCAAGTCAATCTGAAGTGACTGAAGGTGTTGTTAAATTTATTTTAGGCTTAGGTTACCATTATCATCCTCAAGCTGATACATTTCAAATGCCTCTGAAATTTAAAGGCATTCCATTATCATCAACTCACTTTATTCAATGGCTTAACATATTAAATATTGTGCCAGGTTATTATGGAATCAATAGTGTTGATTTAATGTATGATTTATATCAAAAAGGTGTTCATACTATTGTTACTGATCGTCCTGATTTAGGTAAACAATTTAAATCACAACTAACCCCACATACCTCAAATTAAATACAATCATAAATAACTGCATAGAAAAGTCTGAGACATACTCATAATTGTCTCAGACTCTTTTAATATATGGACCATCACTAATTAAAATTAAAAATACGTTTATCTCTCAATTTGTAACTCAAACTCTGAATGACTCACTCTTATCCCTATTTATAAGCTACAATTACAAGTGCCTCCTGTAGCGCACCCCTTAGAATCCACTTTAAAAAATGGACTACCCGCTTCAATCTTTACATTCTCCGATACAGACAACGCAATTTTAGTCAACACTTCATCTATTAAGTTTTGTAATTGTACTTCCTTAGATTTATAATCCATTACATTAGGTAACATTTCATAAGCTCGTTTACGTCGACGTGTATCTAACATTACATTTTGATAATCTGGATGATATCTACCAAAACGCATCACTTCATCATAACGTTCTTTTGATTTTAAAAATGCTTGATACATTAAATGTGCTTCATCATCTTTTTCAAGTTTTTTTTGTGCTTCTCTATAATTAAAATACACTTTTGATTGTACAATCATATCTGATAATTCTTCAATTTCATCTAAAATTGATAATGTTTCCTCAGTATACATTATCGTCACCCCTTAACCTATTTTTGTACAAATATAAGTGAATAATAATTTCTCATTACTTCTCCACCCATTTCATTATACTTTTTATTTAACATTCTTGAACGGTGCATATCTGAGTTTATCCAACTATGAATTAATGTAGGCACGTCATCGAAGTCATAACCAACATTTTGACTTGTAGATATAAAGTCAATATTTTCATTATTAAGTTGGCTCTTAAGTGCGTCTTCTGTAAATTCAACATCTTCTGTACCAGTTGCTTCATATAAATTAACTGAAGCAATATGTGCTAAGTCTGAATTTACTTTCAATGGTGGAATATGTTTTAAATCTCTCATTTGATTAGTAATTTCATAAAGTGTTATCAATTGATTTGGACTTTGTTCATATGGTAATGAATCTTTATGATTTTTATCATTTTTAAATTTATTATCTGATACTTCCTCTTCATCGGTTAATTGATAAGGTTTTAGAAATGCTAACATTTCTTTATCTAGATATCGAATACCCATAATTCGATTTGATTGTTGATCTACATAAACCTGAGCATAAATATTACCATATTTAATTAGAGTTTGAGTTTTAATATCTTCATCTGATAACTCAAAATTATATTGCTTTCCATTCACTTTAAAAGAAGGATCTGGATTAATACTCGTGTTATCAAATATATGTGAGGCATTTTCATTGATTTTTAATGACTCAGTTTGAGCTTTTTCTCCAGTGCCATAAACAGAATGAATTTCATCATGTTTCGTAGTAACAATATAATACTGTTGCTTTCTTTTAAAAATATAATCGGTATAGCCTCCTTTAACAGGATAAGTACGATTGGCTTGTCCATATTTATTTGTAAGATAATTAATATCTTTGCCTATCCAAGTACCTATTCCACTTTTTGGAGAAGGGTTTTCAGATTGTTTTTTCTCAGAATGTGAGACTTGATTTGTATGATTTATATTATTATTGTTATTAGGATTTTCAAGAACATCAAATTTTAATCTTGGTGAGTAAAATAAATAGATTAGGAAAGTAATTAAAAATACAACTCCTAACACTTTGATTACTAATTTTGTCATTGCTCACCCACCTCTTTAGAATTATATATATTGTACAAAATAACTATTTTAATAATCAAGCCATTCATGTTTTCTAAACTCCAGATTTATTATTAAATTACGTTATATCTATTTATAAAAAAGAGGAGGCTGGGATATAATTCCTAGCAAAATAGCCAGTAAATGAGTGTATTACAAACTCATTTACTGGCTTCTTTATTTACAATACTACGTATTGTTGGCTTGCTTTCTTAGGGGACAGCTTCAGCCTGTAGTCATCAGGTTGTCCTGTTTTCTCAAGAGTCTCGCCAAAATACTTTGTATTTATATATAATTTTATATTGAAATACTAAAAAAGTAAGGCACTTTCGTATAATTTAATAAATATCACTAAACTAAATTAACGAGGTGTCTTATGTATAAAGAATATAACATGACTCTACTAATGGAAACGTCAATTCTTATTCCCACAAATGATATTGTAGAAATCATTCCTAAGACTGAATTCGATGAATTCAGACATCATCGTGGGGTAACATTATACCATCCGAATGATGTGACTATCACAAAATCAAAAACCTTCTTATAAAACGATGAATTGATTTAGAGTCAATCCAAACGTAGATGCTTTATTAACATCATTATTCATTCAATTTCATAGTCATTGTTTGAAACAACATCTTATAGATGATTTGGCCATTTTTATTGATGGTACGAAAGTTGAGGCGAATGCCAATCGATATACATTTGTATGGAAAAAGAGTATTCAAAACCATGAGACAAAGATGAATGAAGATTCTAAAGCACTCTATCACGAATTGGTAACAAATAAAATCATACCTGAGATTAAAAAAGGTCACGGTAATGACTTAACAAAAGAAAAAATAGATTTGATTGATAGTCATTTAGATAAAGACATCGAAGATTTAAACCAATATATCGATAATGAAAAATGTACTAAAATAAGAAAATAAATACGGCTTAAAAGAACTAAAATTAAATAATACAAAAAGAAAATTAATGAGCGCTCTGAGCGAGAGCATAGATATGAAGTCCAAAAATCTATTTTAAATGATAGAAATAGTTATTCTAAAACAGATCATGATGCCACATTTATGAGAATGAAAGAAGATCATATGAAAAATGGACAACTCAATCCAGGATATCATTTACAAATAGCGACAAATTCCCAATTTATTTTGTCTTATTGTATCAAAATCCGATTAATACAAGAACGATGATACCATTTTTAAATTCAATTCAAAAACGAATAAAAAAAATAATGAAAAATTATAATTAGGAATATTTTAAAGCCCAAATTAATAAAAAATTTTCAGAACAAAAACAAAAGCCATCTACAGTCAAAGAAAAATTGATGTGGAGACTGTTTTGGATTTATGAAGACTAATTTGAGTTTCACTCGAATGTCAGTTCGAGGGATAAATAAAGACAAAAGAGAACTAAGATTTTGTGCTAATGGCACTTAATATGAGAAAAGTAACAGTTCAACGAACTGAAAAAAATCAAAAAATTATAAAAAAGACAATTTCTATATTATTTCAATAGAAATTGTCTTTTTTCACTTATCCATAAACTTTTTGTCCCGTACTCTTTTTTAATATATTGGCAAACGGCAACTAAATTGAAAATATGCTTGTATTAAAAATTTTTCAGTTTTAGTCTCAGAGCCCTTCTTTAAAAATTTCAATATTGTTATAAACCTAGTGTTGCTTTAATCACCGATGTAGTTTCTCCACCTGGATAAAATACATATAGTAATAAATATACTGTAACACCTGTAATTCCAGTAAAGAACCATATAATTGAAGCGACAGGTCCGATTCTTCTATGCCATTTAAATTTATCTTTAAATGCAGTAATAATTTGAACTAATCCTAATACGCCACCTATCGTAGCAAGATTAATGTGGAATATTAAGAATATTTTATAATATGTTCTAACAGAATCTGGCCCACCAAAATCTGTATTACCTATAAATATTGTTCGAGTTGCGTAGATGATAAAAAACGTTAATGCAAAAAATGCTGCCCATAACATAACTTTTTTATGTGTATTAACATGACGATGTGCAATTTGCCACCATCCTATCGCTACTAAAATAGCACTAATTACGATACAGCTTGTACTAATAGTTGGTAGAATTGGTAAACTCATATGTTCCATCCTTATTTAACTTAGATATTTTAAATCATTTTTATTAAAGAGATGACAACAACTAATGCAAAAAATACTACTAAATAATTTAGTGAATAGATAAACATTTTTGTTGCCCACTTAGTTTGATTAGTATTTTTCTTAAATGTTGTTAAACCTACAAAAATCCATCCAATATTTAATAAAGTTGCTAATACAACAAACGTAGTGCCTAAACTAGATAATAAGAAAGGTAGTGGTAATAAAAACACTAACCAAATAAACATACTCACTCTTGTACGTTTAAATCCTTTTACTGAAGGTAACATAGGAATATTGGCTAATGAATATTCATCACTACGTTTAATAGCTAGAGCGTAAAAATGAATAGGTTGCCAACAAAAGACAACTAAAAATAATGCAAAAGCTACAAGACTTATTTGTTCATCAATAGCTACCCACCCAATTAAAGGCGGTACCGCACCTGGAAAACTTCCTACTACCGTGTTCCAAGTCGTATGTCTTTTAGACCAGATTGAATAATATGATACATATCCTACTATACCAAAAAGTCCTAAAACACCTGATGGCACATTTAATAAGAATAAACATGCTTCTCCTACTAACATCATACCGAAACTTAGCATTAATAAATGTTTATCTGAAATTCTATCGTTTACTGTTGGTCTACTTTGTTTACTTGGCATAATTTTATCGATATCTTGATCGTAATAATTATTTAATGCACAAGCACCACCCATAATTAATGTCGAACCTATCAACATTAATAAGATTTGAGGTATTGACGATAGGAAGGAATGATTTGTCATTACAATAGCTAACCAAGCGCCTGCAAAAGCAGGAATTAAGTTACCCTGTACCAAGCCCATTTTAATAATTTGTTGTAGTTCTTTAAAAGATACTCTACTTGATGGCTGCGATAGAGTGTGTTCTTTACTCATGGTTCCCCTCCTTAAAATTTTCATATAGTACTATGATATAGCAATTACTAATAAAAGGCTAGGTTATATCTATTTAAATTGTGACACTTTAACGACATTCTGACTCACTAATTTTTTGTCTTTAATTATTGTTGTATAATAATTGTGATATTTATAATTTTAATTTTGCATTATACTCAGAGCGTAAATGTATGTCATATTACAAAACATTCTGAATTAATGGTGGGGTGTTTAAACTTGTTTAATAAACGAAACCTTAAATGGTTATCAATCGTAGCAACGATTATTATGGCATTGGTACAACTTGGAGGTGCCTTAGTAACTAAGACGGGGTCTGAAGACGGTTGTGGTGCTTCATGGCCTCTATGCCACGGCGCTTTACTACCTCAGAATTTGCCAATTGCTACAATAATTGAATTGAGTCATCGAGCTGTATCAGGCTTGTCATTAATTATTGTTCTATGGTTGGCCATTACAGTGTGGAAAAATATAGGATATATCAGAGAGGTTAAGCCTCTAGCAATTATTAGTGTTGCTTTCCTATTAATTCAAGCCTTGATTGGTGCAGCAGCTGTTATTTGGCAACAAAATTCTTACGTTTTAGCTTTACATTTTGGAATTTCATTAATCAGTTTTTCTTCTGTGTTCGTGCTAATGTTAATTATTTTTGAAGTGGATAAAAAATATGAAGCTGATGAATTATTCATTAAAAAACCATTACGCAATCTTACATGGATTATGACTGGTGTTGTTTATGTCACTATTTATACTGGTGCTTTAGTCCGCCATGCTAAAGCAAGTCTAGCATATGGAAGTTGGCCTTTACCTTTTAATGATTTAGTGCCACATACTGAACAAGATTGGGTACAATTTGCACACCGCGGTATGGCATTTATCACTTTTTTCTGGATTATGATTACATTTATTCATGCCATCAAAAATTATTCTGAGAATCGTACAATTAGATATGGTTATACTACTGCATTTATTTTAATTATATTGCAAGTGATTACAGGTGCATTGTCTGTGATAACACATGTTAATTTAATCATTGCATTAATACACGCACTTTGTATTACTATACTATTTGGTTTAATTGCCTACTTTATTTTACTTATGCTTCGTTCAATTAGAAGTGAAAAATCAAAAATTAGATAAAGTTTTAAAAACGTTAGAGTTATTGTAAAACTTATATAATCTCTAACGTTTTTTTATGCAAAAAAAGCATAAGATAGAATGTCATTTTCCTTTCTATCTCATGCTTTTAAACTATTTAATACCTATTCAGTTTTTTCAATTTCGATTAATAAATCTCCTGTTGCAATAGCGTCACCATTACTAACAGTAACTTTTTTAATCACACCATTAAATGGAGCTTGAATTGTTGTTTCCATTTTCATTGCTTCGGTAATTAATAATGGTTGATTTACTTTAACTTCATCGCCTACTGAAACTTTAACTTCAGTCACACTTCCTGGCATTTGAGCACCTATATGATTAGGATTTGTCTTATCTGCTTTAGGTTTTACATTGGCATTTGTTTTTATATTTTCATCTTTAATCATAATACGACGTGCTTGACCATTCATTACGTAATAAATAGTTCGGTTACCATTTTCATCCGCTTCACTAATTGTTTCAAGCTTAATAATCAAACGTTTTCCGTTTTCAATTTCAATTTCTACTGTTTCACCGTTACGCATACCAAAGAAGAATGTCGGTGTATCAAGTAATGATAAGTTACCATATTGTTGTCTAGTTTGGATAAATTGATCAAATACTTTTGGATAAAGTACATAACTTATAACATCTTGCTCAGTAACATCACCATAATTTTTATCAACTAATTCTTCTCGTATCTCTTCAAAATCTACTGGTTTTAAATATTCTCCTGGACGTTCAGTTAACGGTTGATGTCCTTTTAAGATAATATCTTGTAATTTTTTGTTAAAACCATTCACTGGTTGACCAATCTCACCTTTAAAGTATGACACTACTGATTCAGGGAAATCTAATTTATAACCTTGTTCAATAATAGATTGTTCATCTAAATCATTTTGTACCATATATAACGCCATATCTCCTACCACTTTTGAAGATGGTGTAACTTTAACGATATCTCCAAACAAGAAATTAACGCGACGATACATATCTTTGACTTCATTAAAACGTTCACCAAGACCTAAACTTTTAGCTTGTTGACTTAAATTAGAGTATTGACCACCTGGCATTTCATGTTGATAAATTTCTGTATTAGGTGACTTAATATCACTTTCAAAATCAACATAGTATGGACGAACAGTACTCCAATAATGGCTTAATTCTTCTAAACCTTGAATATCTGTGCGCACATTTCTTTTAAATCCATCTAAGGCGTAATATAAAGAGTTCACACTTGGTTGACTTGTTAAGCCACTCATCGATGCAATAGCTGTATCGATAATATCTACACCTGCATCGATAGCTTGTTTATACGTTAATAAACCATTTCCACTCGTATCATGTGTATGTAAATGTATTGGTAAATTAACTGCAGCTTTTAATTCTCCAACAAGTTCATACGCTGCTCTAGGTTTTAATAAACCAGCCATATCTTTAATTGCTAGAATATGGAAGCCTTCACGTTCTAATTCCTTAGCTAATTTAACATAGTAATCTAAAGTAAACACATTTGAACGTTCTGGATTTAAAATGTCACCTGTATAACAAATAGTACCCTCTGAAATTTTACCTGCTTTTTGAACCGCTTCATTTGCTACTTTCATTTGATCTGCCCAGTTTAATGAGTCGAAAATACGGAAAACATCTACACCTGCTTTAGCACTTTCATCTACAAATTTTTGGATTACATTATCAGGATAGTTTTTATAACCCACAGCATTTGATGCTCTTAATAACATTTGGAATAATACATTTGGAATAGCTTTTCTAAGTTTTTCTAAACGTTCCCAAGGATTTTCTTTTAAGAAGTTGTAGGCTACATCAAATGTAGCTCCTCCCCACATTTCTAAAGAAAAACTATCTTTAAACACTTCAGCAGTTTTAGAAGCTATATTTAACATATCTTTTGTACGCACACGCGTAGCAAGTAAAGATTGGTGTGCATCTCGGAATGTAGTATCAGTAATTAAAACATCCTCTTGTGCTTTAACCCAATTTGCAACTCCACTAGGTCCTTTTTCATCTAGTAATTGTTTTGTGCCATGTAGTTTTTGAATTTTCTTTTTAGAAACTTGTGGAATCGAAGTTGATTCATAGTCTGGCTTCGTACGTTTTTCAACATTTGGAAAACCGTTAATCGTTACATTTCCAATGTATTCTAATGTTTTAGTACCACGATCTAATGTAGGCGCAATATCGAATAATTCCGGTGTTTCTTCGATAAATTTTGTCGTATAATCTCCACTTCGGAATTTCTCATTACGCATGACATTAACTAAAAATGGAATATTTGTTTTCACACCACGAATACGCATTTCACGTAAAGATCGTTCCATTTTTTCTTCAGCTTGTTTAAATGTAATGGCATGAGTAGATAATTTCACTAATAACGAATCATAGTATGGTGAAATTTCAGCACCTTGGAAACCATCTCCTGCATCTAAACGTACACCAAAACCACCACTAGAGCGATAAGCAATAATCGTACCAGAATCTGGCATAAAATCATTTGTAGGATCTTCAGTAGTGATACGACATTGAATAGCATATCCAAGCGTTTGAATATCTTCTTGATGCGGTAAAGCAATACGTTCATCAAATAGACTTGCTCCATCTGCTACTAAAATTTGAGTTTTAACTATATCAATCCCTGTTATCATTTCTGTAATTGTATGTTCTACTTGAACACGTGGATTGACTTCAATGAAAAAGAATTCATCCCCAGATACTAAAAATTCCACTGTTCCAGCATTAACATATTTGATGTTTTTCATTAATTGTAATGCAGCTTGACAAATACGTTCTCTTAATTCATTAGGCAATCCTACAGATGGTGCTACTTCAACTACCTTTTGATGACGACGTTGTACAGAACAATCACGCTCATATAGATGAATAATATTACCATATTCATCACCAATAACTTGAACTTCAATATGTTTTGGATTATCGATATATCTTTCAATATATACTTCACTATTACCAAAAGATTTTTGTGCTTCAGATTTCGCACGATGGAAGGCATCTTCTAATTCTTTTTCTTCGCGAACAATACGCATTCCTTTTCCTCCACCGCCACTTGTGGCTTTAATCATCAGAGGGAATCCTGCCTCTTTAGCAAATGCCTTTGCTGCATCAAAGCTTTCAATTGGTCCATCTGTTCCTGGTATAACTGGTAAATTTGCTTTAATTGCAGTTGTTCTTGCTTTTACTTTATCGCCAAACATATCTAAATGGTCAAGATGTGGACCGATAAAAGTTATGCCTTCTTCATTACAACGTCTTGCAAATTCTTCATTTTCACTTAAAAAACCATAACCTGGATGTATTGCATCAACATTTGCACGTTTTGCTACTTCAATAATTCGCTCAATATTTAAATAACTTTCGGCTGGTCCTAAATCTTTTCCTACTAAATATGATTCATCTGCTTTGTATCTATGTAATGAATTTTTGTCTTCATTTGAATAAATTGCTACTGTTTGAATATTTAATTCTGTTGCTGCTCTAAAAATTCTAATTGCAATTTCACCACGATTGGCTACTAATAATTTTTTTATATGATTCAAAGAAGAAACACCCCTTTATATTTTGAAAATTCTAACTAATTAGATAATAAAATTTTATCTTAAAATATATGAGAAAGCTATTACTTTTTTACATACAATTTATACAATGAAAATATAGTAACTAAGTAAGCTTAACCACTATTTTAAAATATAATCATTAATATTTATTACTTTTAATAACTTAATATTATCATTTATATTTTCAAGACGCTACTCTGGACTAGTAATACTTTAACTTGTCACATAAATGTAAAAAAAGTGGAAGCAAGAATTATTTTTAAATTCTCACTTCCACTCTCAATGACATCATGTACATATTTATATTTTAGTGATCCTAATATTGTCTTGGTATATCTACTTTTTGTTTTTTATTTTTTATTGCTCTTTTTTCTTCAACTTTAATTTGTCTTGCTACTAACAATAACAACCCCATAGCAATACTTAAACTAATCATCGAAGAACCACCAAAACTTATAAATGGGAGAGGCACACCTGTTAGTGGAATTGTAGCTGATATACCTCCTAAGTTTACGAAGGTTTGACTACCAATATAACTCGCTACACCGACACATATTAATTTATAAAAATATGAAGATGTTTTAGTTGCTAATATAAATGCACGGAATACAATAAAAAACAATAATCCTATTACTAATAAGGCACCTACAAGTCCCAATTCTTCACAAATTACTGCGAAAATAAAGTCTGTATGCGCTTCTGGAAGATAACCAAGCTTCATAATCCCATTCCCTAATCCACGACCAAACAATCCTCCATTTCCGATTGCCATTAATGAATTGGATAAATGATAACCAGTACCTGAAGAACTACTAAAAGGATCATAAATTGTACTGAAACGTGCTTTTAAATATCCTGGCATCCACCCAGCAGAAATAAAGAGACTAGCAATAAGAATAAATCCAAGGATAATATATAATACAGGACCTTTTACTATTTTTTTTGCACCAATACCGACAAATAAAAACATTGACAAAACAATGATTGATATTAATAATGTTTGTCCAATATCTCCTTGTAAAAGCACTAGAACTAAACAAAGTATGATTAAAAAAATTGGGCCTTTAATAATAATTAAATTGCCTCGTATCTGTGGTAATTTTTTACTTAATACATAAGAAATATAAAGAATTAAAGCAATTTTCAATAACTCTGAGGCTTGTAAATTCATAAATCCCAAGTTAAGCCAACTTTTTGAACCATTAATATTTTTACCTATCGCTAATGTTAAACATAAAAGGACAAAGATAATTATCATAATCCACTGTTGTATCTTTGCTTGTTGAAAGACTCTTATATTCATCATAAATGCAATTAAAAAAACAATAACAAAACTCATGATTACATAAATCAATTGTCTATTATAAAAATATGTACCTGAAACCTCAATGCCTCCTGTTAATGTCCCTTTAGTAGCTGCCACCATGCTAGCACTATAAACCATCACTAAACCTATTAAACACAAAATAACGTATGAAATTAATAATGGATAATCGATAAACTTAGAGGTTCTACCTATGTATCGAAATATATTCTTTAAATTATTCATAAAAAAGATCATCCAATTCTAAAATTTTAAACTATATATGTTCATTAAAACGATTTATCAAATTAAATTCTGTCTAAACTATTATATACTTTGTAATTATTAATTAACAAACATAAACGTAAAAAATAAAATAAAAGGACTGAAAATATTATTTACATAACATTTCAGTCACTATCATAAAATTATTACATGTATTAAATCTTACTCATTATAATACTTTAATATCAAAACCGTTAGACTTAGAGTTATACGTTTGTGAATGCTTCATGCAATTTAGATAATTCTTTTTCTAAACGAAGCATTAAACTTTTACCGTCTTCTTTATCAACTAAACCAAGTTTTACAGCAAAGTCTACTTCTTTTTGTAAACCAAACATTTGTGTGTCGAGAACTTCTTCATATAGTGGGCAAGATGGCATAGTTAAATTATCCATTTGAACTTTAATTAAATGCAAGATTCTATCAGCATCTTGATTTAATTGCTCATAAGCTTCACTATTTATGTTCGTTTGCTTCGGCATCACATACTCCCCCCATCATTAAATATCTCCATATCAGAAGTTTATCCTACTACCTTTTAAAAAGCAAGTTTATTCGATAAACCCTTTATTTTAAATATGATAAAATAATAGTTAGATTGAAACTAGGGAGTGGGCAAGATGATTCAAATTAAAGGAGACGTCAATTTTCCTATTACTTTAGATAGTACAACATGGATTTTTGATGATAGAAAAGTAAAAATAGAGGATATTGAAAACGGTATTTTTGAAGGAACTAAACCTATTAAATTTGAAGATAACCGCGAATGGAATAGAGCTATTTTAGAAGGACAAACCAATCCTCCTACTTTAAACTCTGAAATTAAGTATCGTAAACGTGCTGTATTAGAAGATTCATTTGCAATAAATATGACACCATTTTTTAAAAATGCTGAACCTTTAGAAAGTGCAACTGCAATTAAACTTTCAAATGATACATCTTCAATTGAAATACCACTAGAATTATTACCTTATCTATTTTTCCAATTTGCTAAAGATGGCAAGAGATTGTACGATGATAATTCAGTAGATAGCTTTGTTTATAATCCTGAGGATAAAGCATATTCATATCATTTTAAGTATGTAACTCATATTGAGGTGATTTAAATTGCGAGAAGTTCAATGTATTATTTGTGATACTAAGGTCTTAATTGATGAACGTACAGTTGAAGCTAAACGTCTAAGGAATAATCCAATTAAAACATTTATGTGTAGTGACTGTAAAAGTCGATTAGATACACCTAGACAGCGACCAAATGAGAATCGTAAATTTAACCTCCATTTTTCAGATGAAAACGAATAACACATCATATATGTTCTTATATTTTTCAATAATAAAAAGACGCAAAATCAAACTTGATTTTGCGTCTTTTTTAATTTTATTGATCTTGCATCATTTGTTTTACACGTTTAGCTTCTTTTTCACGTGCCGCTTTATTTAAGATTTTCTTTCTTAAACGGATACTTTGAGGAGTTACTTCAACCAATTCATCATCATTAATATACTCTAATGCTTCTTCTAATGTTAAAATTCTTGGACGATTCATAGTTTGAGTTTGATCTTTAGTCGCTGAACGAACGTTAGTTTGATGTTTAGCTTTAGTAATATTAACGGTTAAATCATTTTCACGGTTATGTTCTCCTACAATCATACCTTCATAAACTTCAGTACCTGGTTCCATGAAGTTTACGCCTCTATCTTCTAAACCAATGATGGCATATGCAGTTGCTTGTCCTTGATCCATTGAAATTAATGCACCATTACGACGGCCACCAATTTGTGCTTTGACACGGGGTCTAAATTCTTCAAAGGTATGGTTAATAATGCCATAACCACGAGTCATAGACATAAATTCAGTTGTATATCCAATCATACCACGTGCAGGCACCATAAAGATTAGACGTGTTAATCCATTATCAGTTGTTAACATATCTAACATTTCACCTTTACGAGCACCAAGCGATTCAATAACTGCTCCAGCATTTTCAGATGGAACTTCACATTGAACACGTTCAAATGGTTCACTTAATACACCATCAATCTCACGTAAAATAACTTGAGGTTTAGAAACTTGAAGTTCAAATCCTTCACGTCTCATATTTTCAATTAAAATAGATAAGTGCAACTCTCCACGGCCAGCTACAATCCATGTATCTGGAGAATCTGTTGGTGTAACTTTTAATGATACATCTGTTTCAAGTTGTTGATCTAAACGTTCTTGGATTTGACGAGCGGTTACAAAATCACCTTCACGACCAGCAAATGGTGAATTATTTACTTTGAACGTCATTTCAAGTGTAGGTTCATCAATACGCAATACTGGTAATGCTTCTTGATGATCATGAGGTGTAACAGTTTCACCTACGTTGATATCTTCCATTCCTGATACAGCAATTAAATCTCCTGCTTGTGCTTCTTCTATTTCTTCACGTTTTAAACCAAAGAAACCAAAGATTTTTGTTACACGGAAGTTTTTCACTGTACCATCTAATTTAATAAGCGATACGTTATCTCCTACACGCATCTTACCTCTAAATACTCGACCAATACCAATACGACCAACGTAATCATTATAATCTAATAATGCTACTTGGAATTGTAGTGGTTCATCGCTATTATCAATTGGAGCAGGCACGTAATCAAGAATTGTTTCATATAAAGACTGCATGTTTTCATCTTGTTTTTCAGAATCAAGACTCGCTGTTCCGTTTACAGCTGATGCATAAACAACTGGGAAATCAAGTTGTTCATCATTTGCTTCAAGTTCAATAAATAAATCTAATACTTCATCTACTACAGCTTCTGGTCTAGCAGATGGTTTATCAATTTTATTAACTACTACAACAGGCTTTAAATCTTGTTCTAATGCTTTTTTTAGTACAAAGCGTGTTTGTGGCATAGTACCTTCATATGCATCTACAACAAGTACAACACCATCTACCATTTTCATAATACGTTCAACTTCGCCGCCAAAGTCAGCATGACCTGGTGTATCTAAGATGTTAATTCTTGTACCTTTATAATTTATCGCAGTATTTTTTGCAAGAATTGTAATACCACGTTCTCTTTCTAAATCATTAGAGTCCATTGCTCTTTCATCAACATGCTCATTTTCTCTGAAGATTCCAGATTGTTTAAGCAATTCGTCAACTAATGTTGTTTTACCATGGTCGACGTGAGCAATAATTGCAATATTACGAACATCTTCTCTTTTATTAGTCATTTTATAATATCCTTTCTTGAGTTAATTCCCACTTTTAATTACAACTTTTTTATTATATCATAATATTAGCAAAAGATAACTAAAAGGTGGGGACAGGGATGGAAAAAACAAAATCTAAAGGTATATTCTGGATTCTTTCTATTATAGCAATTATATTTTTAGTACTCTTTAGTTTTAGCGTGGGTGCTGGTAGTATTCCAATGATGATTTTAACATTTATACTTTTCATTGCAACGTTTGGTGCTGGATTTACACTTAAGAAAAAGTATCGTGAAAACAATTGGTTGTAAGCAACTATTAAGATATATAAAGCTTGAGATATTTTTGTCTCAAGCTTTTTTTTATTGTAATCAAGGCCATTTATTTTTTAAAGCGCTGATGTAATTCAATTAAAGTAGCCGTATTAGGTGCTAGGTAACTTTCTAATATTTCTTTATGAATATTTGAATTTCCTACTAGTACTGAATTCGCGTTTGAAATATTTAATGGTTCACCTAATAAGTTGCTAGCTATGCCTCCAACTTCATTTAATACAATAAGCCCACCAGCAAAGTCCCAAGGTTGTAATCTAGGTGTGATATAGGCGGCTAATTGTCCTTTAGCTACGCTTATAATTTCTAAAGCTGCACTACCATATGCTCTACAACTTCTTGCATCATTCACTATATCTTGAAATATAGGTCCCATTTTAGGTTTGGTTACCCAGTTTGGATTAATCCCAATTAAACTTTTCTTCAAAGTAGTAGATTCAATTACAGATAATGGATGTTTATTTTCAAAAGCTCCCTCACCTACTTTAGCATGGTATAAAACATCCTTCATTACGTCATATACAAAGCCAGCGTAAGGTTTACCATTTCGGTAGATACCGATGGAAATAGCAAAATTCTCTTTTTGATGTACAAAGTTTAACGTGCCATCAATTGGATCCACTACCCATACAACACCTTCAACATGAGTTAGGTCATGTCCATGTCCTTCTTCTCCAATAACACGATGTTCTGGATAACTATGCGTAATTGCATCATATATATAATTTTCAGTAGCTTTATCGACATTTGTAACTAAATCATTCGGATTTGATTTTGTTTCAATATTTAATTCTTCTTTCATCATTATTCTAACTTTATTTCCTGCTTCTAAAACTAAGCCTTTGGCAAAATCATATAGTGACATACTATCATCTCCTGTTGCTTACTATTATACATCAATTCTATTTTATAATTGTTATACATCATTTTATACCTTCATCACTATATATTAAACTTTTAAGAAACATTTATAATGTATAAAAATAGGTCGCCAATAAAGGCAACCTACCATAATCTTGATATAAAAGACTAAAAACATTTAAACTATACTAATTAACAAGGAACTATTAAATCAGTTCCAAAAAATATTATGAATATATTTTTTGAAATTGTCCATTATAATTTATATTTTTACAAAAATTTCATTTAAATATAAGAATAATTTTATAATTATGAAAGAAAAAATTAAGCACCTATACATTAAGCTAATCTTAAATATAACATTGGTAATCTTTGCCTTGATGGTCTTTTTGAAACTCATTATATTATCTGAAACTATAGATATTCATCTACATATTTTTAATATTGTACTATAATCTTTTTCCTTTATTAACTTCATGATACCTTTCTAATCACACGACATAAAATCCTAAAAATTTAAATGGCTGATATCTAAGTATATATTCGCAACAATGGTTTATCTCTTTTTATCATAAATCAACTATCTATATTGAAATGCTATACTGTCATTATCATTGTGAAATGTATGCTACAATAAACTAAACAGATTATTAAAATAGGAGGCAAGTCAATGACACAATATACATTTACACCTAAGGACTTTAAAGCTTTTGACGTTGAAGGTTTAGAAGAACGAATGGAAGCTTTAAACAAATATATTAGACCTCAATTACATCAATTAGGCGATTATTTTAGTGAATATTTCACTTCTCAAACTGGAGAAACTTTTTATGCACACGTTGCTAAACATGCGCGTAGAAGTGTTAATCCTCCTATAGATACTTGGGTTGCCTTTGCACCTAATAAACGCGGTTATAAAATGTTACCTCATTTCCAAATTGGCCTTTTTAGAGATCAATTATTTATCATGTATGGAATAATGCATGAAGGAAAAAATAAAGAACAACGTGTTAAGGTTTTTGATAAACATTTTAAAATATTAAAACAACTTCCAAATGATTATCAAGTCAGTTTAGATCACATGAAAAAAGATAAACAATACATTAAAGATTTAAGTGATACTGAATTACATCAAGCTATTGATCGTGTTAAGAATGTAAAAAAAGGTGAGTTTTTTGTAGCACGAACTTTAGCGCCTAATGATGAACGATTAAAATCAGACAAAGCATTTTTAACTTTTATTAAAGAAACCTTTGATGAATTCTTAAAATTATATGAATAAATACTATTTTTGAATCTGGGATTTTATTATAAAGTGCCCCCAGTTAAAGTCAAATAGACAAGTAAATAATTAACAAAAGGGTTGATTTTTTTATTCAAAATCAACCCTTTTTATTGTATTGGCAGTCAATGACTGAATTTAAAATTCTCCTAAGTTCTATTTTATCTTTTCATTATATTTTTAGGTTGACCTAAAAATATAATTAGGTTAATATAATTAAAAAAGGTTTAGGAGTTTATAAATGAATCATTATAATGACAAAAAACAACGTAGTTTAGACGAAATTAACAATACAGTAGACTTCAATAGTAACAAAAGTGCAAGTCAAAAATTCTTAGCTTTTTTAGGTCCAGGATTATTAGTAGCGGTTGGATACATGGATCCAGGTAACTGGATTACGTCTATGCAAGGCGGAGCACAATTTGGCTATATCCTTCTTTTCATTATTTTAATTTCTAGTTTATCCGCAATGCTTTTACAAAGTATGACTGTTAGATTAGGAATTGCTACGGATATGGATTTAGCACAAATGACTCGTCATTATTTAAATCGCCCATTAGCAATTATGTTTTGGATTATAGCAGAATTAGCAATTATTGCTACGGATATTGCTGAAATTATCGGAAGTGCAATAGCTCTAGACTTATTATTTAATATTCCTTTAATTATAGGTGCACTTATAACAGTTTTAGATGTTTTTCTTTTACTTTTTATTATGAAATTTGGTTTCAGAAAAATTGAAGCTATTGTTGGAACATTAATTTTCACCGTTCTTATTATTTTTTTATTCGAAGTTTATATTTCATCACCAAAAGTGATTGATATTCTTAACGGTTTTATTCCTCACAAGGAAATCGTTACAAATCATAGTGTGCTATATATTGCTTTAGGAATTATTGGCGCTACAATCATGCCTCATAATCTCTATTTACATTCTTCGATTGTACAATCCCGTAAATATGATAGAAATAATGAAAACGATAAAGCACAAGCAATTAAATATGCAACAATTGATTCTAATATACAGTTAAGCATCGCTTTTATAGTAAATTGTTTGTTACTTGTACTAGGTGCTGCACTATTTTATGGTGTAAATGCTGATAAATTAGGTGGATTTTATGATTTATATCATGCCCTTAAAACACAGCCGCTTCTGGGATCAGTACTTGGCAGTATAATGAGTATATTATTTGCTATTGCATTACTTGCATCTGGACAAAACTCTACAATTACTGGTACACTTTCTGGTCAAATTGTTATGGAAGGTTTTTTAAAATTATCTATTCCAAACTGGTTAAGACGATTAATTACTAGAGGGTTAGCTGTCATTCCTGTTATTGTTTGTTTAATTATATTTAAAGGTAATGAAGGAAAAATGGAACAACTTTTAGTATTTTCTCAAGTATTTTTAAGTATTGCTTTACCATTCTCACTTATTCCTTTACAACTTGCAACAAGTAACAAAAAATTAATGGGTTCTTTCTATAATAAAAGCTGGATTAACATTTGTTCTTGGAGTTTAATTATTATTCTAAGTTTGCTCAATGTTTATTTAATTATTGAAACATTTAAAGAATTTTTTGCATAAAACGAAACTATTGTTAAGATATAGTGTCTATATTTTAACAATAGCTTTTTTCTTTTACTTTAATTCTCTCTATTATTAGTATTTATCTAATTATATTTTTATTGATTATAAATAAGCCCCCAATCAATTTGGATTCAAATTGATTGGGGGTGATACGTAACTAATAACATTAATTATTTATGATCGTCTGAATGTGTCTCTTTATTTTCTTCTTTATTTAAAATTTGTTTACGTTCTTCATAATTCATTCGACGCTGATTAACAGCACTTGGTTGATTCTTTCTTTTTTCTTTCATACGTTGATTATAAGCTTTACGTTTCTCTTTTTTCTTAGCACGCAATTCCGCTTTTTCTTTTTTACGTTGAGCTTTTTGTTCTTTCTTATCAATATATGAATCTGTTTCTACATTATTCTCATTGAATACATTTTCATCATCATTAACTTCATTCGGTATATTATTTTTTGAGTTATATTTATATTTTCTTTGTCTTGAAAGCACACCAGAATTATCATCATCATTTGAAGATTGTTGATATTCACTCGTTACAGCTCGTTTAGGATACTGATTATATTTATCTTCCTCAATATCGTCATTAAAATCGTGCTCATTTTTATTTTGAGTTAAATGATTATAGTCTTCATAATTATTTTCTCTTTCATTATAATAGCTTGACTGTTCACGACGAGTACGACGTTCTAATTTTTTAGCCTTACGAGGTGGTTCTATGTACTCTTCTTCATCATTATAATAAACAGGTTCCTCTTCATAATAATGTCCCTCATCATAATCATCTCTTTGATTATAATAAGGCGGATAATCATAAGTAGGACCATATGCTGGAACAGATTCTACCTTACTTCTTCTTGCAAACATCATAATCGCTGTAATGAAGAAGAAAATTGGAATAATTAATGTAATGAATAATAACACTAAAGGTAAAGTAATGATAGAAGCAATTAAAAATAATATTCCAGATAAAATTCTAATATTCATAGAAATTAATGCTAAAAATGAAATTAATAAACAAATAATAAAGTACACAATAATTGCCCAAACTCCATTTTGTAACCATATAACAAATTGAGTAGTATTTAGACTATTATTAGCTAATATTTGCTGTATTAATTGATTATTATTCATGGAATTTTCAAGATTTTGAATAGATGTATCATTACTGAATGATACGAGTGCAATAAACATTGTAATAACCGTTAATATTAATAAGAAAATCCAACTAATCCAACCTAAAAGTTTCTCAGTTAAACGGCTCACAGGTCGTTTGATTTGTGTGTATCGTTCTCCTGACATTTATTACAACTCCTTAATTAACTTGTCAAATTATTATATCTAATTTATAAAAAAATAACTACTATTTATCGCTTATTTTAACGACATTTTAAAATTTAAGAAACTTTCGTTGTATTCTCCTAATGTTTTTTCTCCTAAATCTTTATAAACTTCTAAGCGTTTTTGTTCTTTTGGAGTTGGATAAAAACGATAATCATTTTTTATTTTATTTGGTAATAAATTTCTAGCAGCCTTATTTGGAGTAGCATATCCAACCCATTCTGTATTTTGCTTATTATTTTTTGCATCTAATAAAAAGTTTATAAATTGATATGCTCCTTCTTTATTTTGCGCAGTTTTAGGTATGACCATATTATCGAACCATAAATTCGAGCCCTCTTTAGGAACAACATAATCATACGTATCTCCGTCTTGAACAAGTGGTGCTGCTACACCGCTCCATACTACAGCAATATGGCCTTCCTTTTGTTGAAGCATCATAGTAATCTCATCGCCTACTACACCTCTAACTTGAGGTGTAAGAGATTGTAAATCTTGTTCTGCTTGCTTAATATGAACAGGATTTGAATCATTTAAACTATAATCCAATTTATTTAAAGCTAATCCTATAATTTCCCTAGCACCATCAACCAGTAATATATCATTTTTATATTTAGATTGATATAAATCGCTCCAACTATCAAAATGTTCATTAGGATATGCTTTTTTATTATATAGAATACCTACTGTTCCAAAAAAGTACGGTATTGAATATTTATTATGAGGATCGTAAGCCATATTCATATAATTAGAATCTAAATTTTTAATATTGGGCATTTTTTTATGATCTAAAGGTTCTAACAAATGTTCTCTTTTTAATTTCTGAACTGTATATTCACTTGGAAATGCAACATCATAATGTGTACCTCCATTTTTAATTTTTGCTTCCATCGCTTCATTTGAATCAAAAGTTTCATAAACAACTTGAATACCCGTTTCTTTTTCAAATTTCTTTATTAAATCAGGATCAATGTATTCTCCCCAGTTATATACATACACTTTTTTGCCAGCTTTTGTATTATCTTGAGAACTAAAACAATGACTTATTCCTAAACATATCAGTCCTAGTATAATGGCACCTATAATTAACTGCAAAAATTGTCTCATTCTATTGCACCTCTTTTAGTACTTCTACGTTTCAATATATTTTGAAGTGCATAGTATCCAATAATTCCTAGCACAATAGCTAAGAATAAAATCGTTGAAATAGCATTTATTTCCATACTGATACCTTTTCGAGCCATAGCATACACTTCTACTGATAAAACACTAAATCCATTACCTGTCACAAAAAAACTTACAGTAAAATCATCTAAGGAATATGTAAGTGCCATAAAAAAACCACCAATTATTGCAGGCATTAAGTTTGGTAAAAGAATACGTCCGAGTATTTGAGTTTCTGTAGCACCTAAATCACGAGCTGCATTTAACATATTATGATTCATTTCATATAGCTGTGGTAGCACAAGAATGACTACTATAGGTATACAAAATGCAATATGAGATGCTAATACTGTTCCAAATCCTAATCCTAGTCCAAATATATGTCCTAAAGCTGTGAACATGATTAAAAATGAAGCGCCTATGACAACATCGGATGAAATCATTAATACATTATTTAATGTAAGTAATGTTAATTTAAACTTTTTATTTCTCAAATAATAAATAGATATTGCTCCAAATGTTCCAATAACAGTAGATATTGCTGCAGCTAGTAATGCAACTGTTATTGTATTGAATATTACTGACATTAAATGATCATCTTGAAATAATGTTTGATAATGTTTTAATGTGAAATGTTCAAAATGCACCATATTTCCAGCTGAATTAAACGAATAAAACATTAAGAAAAAAATAGGAACGTATAGTACAAGAAGTAATACTCCTATATATAATTTTCCATACCATTTCATTTAATTCACCCTCTTCCATTTGTTTCTTTAGATTTAGTAATAATTAAGATAAACGCCATAAATACAATTAAAAAGATAGCTATTGTCGATCCCATTCCGTAATTTTGAATAACCAAAAATTGTTCCTCAATAGATGTACCAATATTAATCACTTTATTTCCAGCTATAAGTCTAGTAATCATAAATAATGATAAAGCTGGTATAAATGTGACTTGAACCCCTGTCATGACACCTTCTTTTGTTAAAGGAAGTATAACTTTGCGAAAAGTAGTAAACGCATTTGCACCTAAATCACTTGAAGCTTGTAATAAATTATTAGGAATTGATTTCATACTATTAAAAATAGGCAAAATCATAAATGGTATATAAATATAACTTGCAACAAGTAAAAACGCACCTGATGTAAATAACAAATTCAGTGGGCCAATATGAATTGTACCTAACATTTTATTAACCATACCTTCATGACTTAAAATTCCAATAAAAGCATAAGTTTTTAACAGTAAATTAATCCATGTTGGTATGATTAATATAAGTAGCCAAATATTCTGAAATTTTGAACCTCTAATAAAATATGCTGCAGGATAACTAATAATTAACGTAACAATCGTTATAAGTGCTGCATAAAAAATTGAATCCCATATCATTTTTAAATATTTCATAGAAAATACTTGGCGATAATTCATAAAACTAAAATGACCATTTATATCGGTAAATGAAAAATATACAAGTAAAAGCACAGGAATTATAATAAAAACAATCATCCATAATAAATATGGAATGATAAGAAATTTATTTAAATTACGCATGTTCAATATCCTCATAACTTTCAATACGTTTATCAAATTCTTCTTCAGTTTCTCCAGGAACCATAATATGAATAGCTTCAGGTTCAAAAATCAAACCTACTTGGCTTCCTATTGCTGCCTTTTTAGTAGATTGAATGACCCATTCATATCCTTTCTTATCAATGCAACAAATTTCGTAATGTACACCTCTAAAAAGCATTGAATCGACAGTTGCAGTAAATAAGCCTTGTGTCGATTCAACTAAAGAAATATCCTCTGGACGAATCACTACTTCTACTTTTTTTCCAGATGGAATACGCGCATCAACACATTCGAAATCCTGACCATAAATATTCACTACAAAATCTTTAACCATTGTGCCATCAACAATATTAGATTCTCCAATAAAATCTGCCACAAAGCGATTTACTGGTTCATCGTAAATATCTGTTGGCGTACCAAATTGTTGTATCTTACCATCTTTCATTACAAAAATATAATCACTAAGTGCTAATGCTTCTTCTTGATCATGAGTCACAAACACAAAAGTGATTCCTAATCGTTTTTGTAATTCGCGAAGTTCATATTGCATTTCAGTACGTAATTTCAAATCTAGTGCCGACAGTGATTCATCTAATAATAAAATTTCTGGTTTATTTACAATAGCTCTGGCAATGGCTATTCTTTGTTTTTGACCCCCGCTCATTTCATCAATATGACGTTGTTCATATCCTGTTAACTTAACAAGTTTTAATGCCTCTTTGACTTCCTTATCAATCTCTTGTTTAGAAAACTTTTTTAGTCTTAAACCAAAAGCAATATTCTCATATACATTTAAGTGAGGAAATAAAGCATAGTCTTGAAATACTGTATTTACTTTACGCTTATTTGCTGGTAATTTTTCGATAGACTGATTTCTATATATAATTTGACCTTCATTAGGTTGTTCAAATCCTGCAATCAGTTTTAAAATTGTTGTTTTACCACATCCCGAGGGACCAAGTAAAGTGTAAAAATATCCCGATTCAATATCTAAGTTCATGTTATTTAATATTGTTGTATCAGCAAATTTCTTAGTAACCTTTTTAAAAGATAATAGTGGCTTCAATCCATTTCCTCCTTTATAAATATGATGATGTAGCTACAATTAGAATTTTAACTTCATTTTTTGAATCATTATGTAATTGATGTAGTTCATCTGCCCTAAAATACAGTACATCTCCCTTATAAGCTTGATAGCGCTCTTTACCTAATGTAAGTGATACACAGCCTTCTAAACAATAAATGAAGGTATCCGATTCTGAAGGTTCAAAAGATTTGTATGACGATCCAGGCTTAATTGTTAATATGAGAGGTTCCATTTCATATTCATTTGAACTGGGAACAACCCAATTTAATATATAACCTCTATCATATTCATCATAAATAGTTCTTTCGCTTTTTTTATATAATACTTTTTGTTTCACTTTTTCTTTAAAAAAATCGCTTGGTGTAGTACCTAATACTTCTAATATATTTAAAAATGTTTCCATGCTTGGAGACGCATGCTCACTTTCAATTTGAGATATATATCCTTTTGATAAATCTGTTCTTTCTGCTAGCTCTTCTTGAGTAAGATTTTTTTGACGTCTTAAATTTTTTAATTTATATCCAATTTGCATAACTAACCACCTAAAAAAGCTGTATATTGTTTACTATTATCAAACATTTTGTTTAATGCTTAATAAAAATAACAAAATACAGCTTTATATTCAATAGATATCTTAAAAAATTTTTATAATACATTCTTTAATAACCAAAACAAATATAATCATCTATTTAAAATCTTAATTTTTGCTAAAAGTCACTTGATCAGGATGTTTTTTTACTTCTTGAATTACTTTATAACTATTATAGCCACTCTTTTCTTCAAACTCTTTAAAAATTTGTTTTTCTTCTGCTTTTCCTGGCACAATTTCCTTAAATTTTTTATATTGTTCCATTAACTCAGTGCCTTTTACTGACTCCTCATAATAATTTTCAATTTGATTAAAGAATTTAATAACATCAACCATTTCATCTTTAGACCAATCTAAATCCATTGGATATTGATATTCCATAGTTACCCTCCAAAATATAAATTTATTTCTATAAAAAAAGGTGGAACTAGATTCCCGATAAAAATCATAGTCCCACCATAAATGGTTATTTTAAATATTTCAATTAAATACGTTGATTTAATTCATAATTATTTCAAAAGGAAATTACATAGTATGGATTGGTAAACCAATAGCTTTTTCAGCAACTTCCATAGTCATTTCACCTAAAGTTGGGTGAGCATGAACAGTTAATGCGATATCTTCAGCATTCATACCTGCTTCGATAGCTAAACCTAATTCAGAAATAATATCAGAAGCACCGTTACCTGCTACTTGAGCACCAATAACTGTGTCATCTTCTTTTAATGTAATTAATTTAACGAAACCAGTTGTATCGTCTAATGATAATGCACGTCCATTAGCAGCATAAGGGAATTTAGATGCTTTGAAATCTAAACCTTCTTCTTTAGCTTGAGCTTCAGTGTAACCAACTTGAGCTAGTTCTGGTTCAGTGAAGCATACAGCAGGCATACCAATGTAATCAACTTCTGATGGTTGACCTGAAATTGCTTCTGCAGCTACTTTTCCTTCATAGCTTGCTTTGTGTGCAAGTGGTAAACCAGGTACGATATCACCAATTGCGAAGATGTTTTTGATAGAAGTACGACTTTGTTTGTCTACTTCTAATAATCCACGATCAGCAAATTTAAGGCCTAATTCTTCTAAACCTAATTCGTCTGTATTTGGACGACGACCTACAGTTACTAATACATAATCAGCTTCAATTGTTTTTTCTTCACCTTTAGCTTCGTAAGTAACTTTAACACCGTTTTCAGTTTCTTCAGCGTTTTTAGCCATAGCTTCAGTGATGATTTCAACGCCTTTTTCTTTCATACCTTTTTTAACAGGTTGAACCATTTGTTTTTCGAAACCACCAAGAATTTCTTTAGCACCTTCTAAAATTGTAACTTCAGAACCGAAGTTAGCAAATGCAGTACCAAGTTCTGAACCAATATAACCGCCACCGACAACTACTAATTTACCAGGAACTTCTTGTAAATTTAAAGCACCTGTTGAATCGATAACGCGTTTTCCAAATTCGAAATTAGGGATTTCAATTGGTCTTGAACCAGTTGCAATAATAGCATTTTTGAAGTTATATGTTTGAGCACTTTTTTCGTCCATTACGCGTAAGCTATTTTCATCTACGAAATAAGCTTCACCACGAACGATTTCAACTTTATTACCTTTTAATAAACCTTCAACACCGCCAGTTAATTTATTAACAACTGATTGTTTGAATTCTTGAACTTTATCAAATTTAAGTGATACGCTTTCAGCAATAATACCTAAATTTTCAGAGTGTTGAGCTTCTACGAAACGGTGAGAAGCATGTAATAATGCTTTTGATGGAATACATCCAACGTTTAGGCATACGCCACCTAAGTCACCTTTTTCAACGATAGTAACTTTTTGACCTAATTGAGCTGCACGGATTGCAGCAACATATCCACCAGGACCTGCTCCGATTACAATAGTATCTGTTTCAATTGGGAAATCTCCAACTACCATGTTTTACCCCTCCATTAATAATAATTCTGGATTATTTAATAAGCGTTTGATATGATTCATTGCATTTTGACCAGTTGCGCCATCAATTTGTCTGTGGTCAAAGCTTAATGATAATGCTAATACTGGAGCTGCTACAATTTCACCATCTTTAACGATAGGTTTTTGAGCAATACGTCCAATACCTAAAATAGCTACTTCTGGGTGATTGATAACTGGAGTGAACCATTGTCCACCAGCTGAACCGATGTTACTAATTGTACATGTAGCACCGCTCATTTCTTGAGATGTTAATTTACCATCACGAGCTTTAACAGCTAATTCGTTAATTTCATCTGAAATTTGGAAAATAGATTTACGATCTGCATTTTTAACTACAGGTACTAATAAACCTCTTTCAGTATCTGCTGCGATACCAATATTCCAGTAATGTTTGTGTACGATTTCACCAGCTTCTTCATTAAATGAAGTGTTAAGTGCTGGGTATTTTTTAAGTGCAGAAACAAGTGCTTTAACAACATATGGTAAGAATGTTAATTTAATACCTTGTTCAGCTGCAACTTCTTTGAATTTTTTACGGTGATCCCATAAATCTTGAACATCAATTTCATCCATTAACGTTACGTGTGGAGCAGTATGTTTTGAGTTAACCATCGCTTTAGCAATTGCTTTACGCATTGCAGGGATTTTTTCTGTAGTTTCAGGGAAGTCTCCTTCAGGTACTGATTGAGTTTGAACTGCAGAAGTATCTTCTGATGTTGAAGCAGCTGCACTTTCATTTGAAGCTGTTGCTACTTGAGCACCGCCACCATTTAAGTGGTTATCGATGTCTTCTTTAGTAATACGTCCATTTTTACCTGAACCAGAAACTGCTTTAATGTTCACGCCTTTTTCACGTGCATATTTACGTACAGATGGCATTGCTTTAATTCGTCTGTTTTCGTCTACTTTTTCATCTTGTGATGTTGAAGCTGCTGGAGTTTCTTCAGTTTTAGCTTCTTCTTTTGTAGGTTCTTCTTCTTTAGATGAAGCATCGTCATCATTATGACCTTTAAATTGCATTTCTTCTGCATCTGGTGCGTCAATTTTAACGATTACATCACCTACAACTGCTACAGTACCTTCATCAACTACAACTTCTTCAATTGTACCGCTTACAGGAGAAGGGATTTCTACTACAGATTTATCATTTTGAACCTCTGCTAATACGTCATCCTCTTCAATTGTATCTCCGGCTGAAACAAACCATTTAACGATTTCACCTTCGTGGATACCTTCACCAATGTCGGGTAATCTAAATTCAAATGCCACGTTCTTATCCTCCTAAGATTTAAATATTTATTACTTAAATAAATTTATAATATAGAGGAAGGACAGAATAATATTTTGTGTCTGTTAACACCTTATCATTTTGTCCTACGTCTCTAATTTACACTTAATTATATATACATAAAATAAATAACAAGCACTTATTTTAAATACATACATTCATATATAACTTACTATCTATACTATTAGAATTCTAAAGTAGCTTTAGCTTGTTCAATAATATCATTTTTATTTGGTAACCAAACATTTTCAGCTTGAGTAAATGGATATACAGTATCAGCAGCAGCAACACGTGCAATTGGAGCTTCTAATGAAAGAATAGCACGCTCAGCTAATTCAGCTGCTACAGTAGCACCAACACCAGCTTGACGTTGAGCTTCTTGAACAACTACTGCACGACCAGTTTTTTCAACTGATGCAACTAATGTATCAATATCGATTGGTTGAACTGTACGTAAATCGATAACTTCTACAGAGTAACCTTCTTTTTCAAGTTCTTCTGCAGCTTTTTCAGATTCTTGTACCATTGCACCGTATGCAATTAACGTAATGTCATTACCTTCTTTTTTGACATTTGCTTTACCAATTTCAATTGTAAATTCTTCTTCAGGAACTTCCTCACGGAATGAACGATATAATTTCATATGTTCTAAATATACAACTGGGTCGTTTGATCTAATTGATGAAAGTAATAAACCTTTAGCATCATAAGGACCAGATGGAATAACTACTTTAATACCTGGTGATTGAGCTAAAATACCTTCTAAGTTATCCGCGTGTAATTCTGGAGTGTGTACCCCACCACCAAATGGTGTACGAATTGTTACAGGAGCAGTTTTAGAACCACCTGAACGGAAACGCGTACGAGCGATTTGACCAGCAACTTCGTCAAACACTTCAAATACGAATCCTAAGAATTGAATTTCCATTACAGGACGGAAACCTTCTACAGTTAAACCAAGAGCTAAACCACCAATACCTGATTCAGCTAATGGTGTGTCGAATACACGGTCTTCACCGAATTCTTTTTGTAAACCTTCAGTAACACGGAATACACCGCCGTTAACACCAACGTCTTCACCGAAAATTAAAACGTTTTCGTCATTTTGCAATTCAGTTTTAAGCGCATTGTTAATCGCTTGAACCATTGTCATTTGTGCCATGGCTTATTTCGACTCCTTCTCTTTGTAAATTTCATATTGTTCAGCTAAATTTTGAGGCATATCTTCATACATGATATCCATTAAATCAAGAACAGTTTGTTTTGGAGTATTGTCAGCCTCTTTAATTGCTTTCTTGATGTCGTCTTTAGCACGTTCAATAACTTCGTTTTCTTTCTCTTCATTCCATAATCCTTTATTTTCTAAGAATTTTCTGAAACGAACTAATGGATCTTTTTTCTCCCAATCTGCATCTTCATCTGAAGTTCTGTAACGAGTTGGGTCATCTCCAGCCATTGTATGTGGACCATAACGATAAGTCATAGTTTCTATTAATGTTGGACCTTCACCATTAATTGCACGATCACGAGCTTCTTTAGTAGCTTGATATACAGCTAATGCATCCATACCATCAACTTGGATACCAGGAATACCTACTGCAATTGCTTTTTGAGCTAATGTAGTAGCAGCTGTTTGTTTACTACGTGGAGTAGAAATTGCATAGTTATTGTTTTGGATAACAAAGATTGCTGGTGCTTTGTAAGCAGAAGCAAAGTTAATACCTTCGTAGAAATCACCTTGTGAAGAACCACCATCACCAGTATAAGTGATAGCAACTGCTTTTTTACCACGTTTTTTAATACCAAATGCTACACCAGCTGTTTGGATGTATTGTGCACCGATAATAATTTGTGGACTGAATGCATTTACGCCTTCAGGGAATTGGTTACCTTTAAAGTGACCTCTTGAGAATAAGAAAGCATCAGTTAAAGGTAAACCGTGCCAAATAAGTTGTGGTACATCACGATAACCAGGTAAAATGAAGTCTTCTTTTTCTAAAGCATATTGAGAAGCTAATTGAGATGCTTCTTGTCCTGCTGTCGGTGCATAGAAACCTAAACGACCTTGTCTATTTAAAGAAATAGAGCGTTGATCAAGAATACGTGTCCATACCATTCTTTCCATTAATTCTACTAATTGTTCATCAGTTAAATCAGGTACTAAGTCTTCATTTACGACATTACCATCTACGTCCAAAATTTGAACCATTTCAAATTTCGACTGCGTATCATTTAATACTTTTACTGCATCGAATTGGGCTTGTAACTTAGGAGCCATTCAATTCACCATACCTTTCCCATATAATAGAAATTCATTTTATCCACTCATAGTGTACCACAATTATTTTACACTGTTAAACATTTTCATAAAGTTCTGTATTACTAAAAAAAGATACAGTATAAGAAACTGTATCAATAAAATAATTAGCACTGTATTAGTAATATTAAGAGATTAAATGATCGACGTCTTGTTTCTCTTTATTAACTGTATTCATTGCTTTAGCATAAGCTTTAAATTTTTTCTTAAAGTTTTTTTGAGCTGTATTAAGAGCACTGTTTTTTTCGTCTACTTGTGATTGAGTAACTCCATCTTGTTTGATTAATTCAAATAAATCTTTTTCTTTACTTAATACATTTCTATATGCCTTAGCATATTCGTCATGCGTTTTATATTTATTTTTTATAGCATCATCAAGTTGTTGAACTTCTTTTCTTTTATTATCATTTTTAATATCGTTAATATGAGAATCTCCTTTTTTAAATTGCTTTTCGGAATCTTTTAAAATTGAAACTTCTTTATCAAAGGTTTTTTCTCGTTTATCAATATTATTAAGTACATCGTCGGCTGCTTTCTCACGTGTACTACTGTCATTACTGTTTGCCTTTTTATACAAACCTTGTTTCTTTTCTTCAAGTGAGTTCAATTTTTTACTAACTTCATTTATAGATTGTTCTTTATCAAATGCTTTTTGAACATTATCGTCATAAGCTTTTACCTCTTTTTTATCAGTTGTACAACCAGCTAATAAAAGTGTAGAGGTAGCTACAACAACTATGGTTTTACGTAATTTCATTAATGTCATTCCTCCTCATAGTGGTCCGATTGTAATATTATATAAAGATAGTTTATAAATCAAATGAAACTATATTAATGTACGTATATGTATATAATCTGTTATATTTTATATTATATAAGGAAGGTGTATGACATGTTAACGATGAAAGACATTATTAGAGATGGACATCCTACGTTGCGCGAAAAAGCAAAAGACGTGAGTTTACCTCTTTCTGAAGAAGATAAAAACACTTTACGTGATATGCGTGAATTTTTAATTAATAGTCAAGATGACGAAATTGCCAAAAAATATGGTTTACGATCTGGAGTGGGTTTAGCTGCACCACAAATTAATATTTCAAAAAAAATGATTGCCGTGTATTTACCTGATGATGGTGAAGGTAAGTCATACGACTATATGTTAGTCAATCCTAAAGTAATAAGCCATAGCGTTCAGCACGCTTATTTACCTACTGGTGAGGGGTGTTTAAGTGTAGATGAAAATATACCTGGTCTAGTTCATCGCCACTTTAGAACAACAATTAAAGCTTATGATATTGATGGTAATGAAGTTAAATTACGTTTAAAAGGTTATCCAGCAATTGTATTCCAACATGAAATCGATCATTTAAACGGTATTATGTTCTACGATTATATCGATAAAGAGCATCCTCTTACTCCATTACCAGACTCAGTTGAGGTTTAACATTCAAGCCTAATACATTTTTACTTTATTGTAATAAATGTATTAGGCTTTTCTTTTTTTAGCACTCAGTTCTCCACTTCTTTTACTACATATAAACTGCTTTATTTATTCTGATACATAAGGTAAAATAAAAGTTAACTGAAATCATAGTAAAATACTATCTTTCAAAAATTGAACGACATGTATAATTTGCCTTTAAGCACAGTAAAATAAATATTATTTTATATTAAAAAATTTAAATTGCCTGTTATATAGCATTCAGGTTAAATGTAAAAATAAATAAACATGTATATTCTATTTAATTTCTACTAGTGCTCATAAGACAATAGATAAACATTTATTTAGGAGGAAATATATACAATGGCAGTATTTAAAGTATTTTTTCAACATAATAAAGACGAAGTAATTGTTCGTGAGAACACCAATACAATTTATGTTGAAGGTGAAACTGAAGAACAAGTAAGACGTTATTTAAAAGATCGTAATTTTAATATCGAATTTATTACTAAATTAGAGGGCGCACATTTAGAATACGAAAAAGAACACTCTGATCACTTTAATGTGGAGAACGCTCAATAATGAAACAACTACATTCTAATGAAGTAGGTGTATATGCTCTAGGTGGCCTAGGTGAGGTTGGTAAAAACACTTATGCTGTGGAGTATAAAGATGAGATTGTTATCATCGATGCAGGAATCAAATTTCCTGATGATAATTTATTAGGTATTGACTACGTTATTCCTGATTACGCCTACTTAGAACAAAACCAAGATAAAATTGTTGGTTTATTTATTACTCATGGACATGAAGACCATATAGGTGGTGTGCCCTACCTATTAAAACAAATTAATGTACCTATTTATGGTGGCCCTTTAGCTTTAGGTTTAATTCGCAATAAATTAGAAGAACACAATTTATTGCGTAATGCTAGTTTGAATGAAATTACTGAAGATAGTGTTATAAAATCTAAACATTTTGAAATTTCTTTTTACTTAACTACGCATAGTATTCCAGAAGCATATGGTGTTGTTGTTGATACACCTGAAGGTAAAATTGTCCATACTGGTGATTTTAAGTTTGATTTTACACCTGTTGGCGCCCCTGCAAATATTGCAAAAATGGCAGAGCTTGGTAAAGAAGGCGTATTATGCTTGTTATCTGACTCTACTAATGCACTAGTTCCTGATTTCACATTAAGTGAACGTGAAGTTGGACAAAATGTCGATAAAATTTTCCGTAATTGTAAAGGTCGTATTATTTTTGCAACATTTGCATCAAACATCTATCGTGTCCAACAAGCTGTGGAAGCAGCAATTAAATATAATCGTAAAATTGTAACTTTTGGTCGTTCAATGGAAAATAATATTAAGATTGGTATGGAGCTTGGTTACATTAAAGCACCACCAGAAACATTTGTTGAGCCTAATAAAATTAATAATATTCCTAAACACGAGTTACTTATTTTATGTACTGGCTCTCAAGGTGAACCCATGGCTGCACTTTCTCGTATTGCTAATGGTACACATAAACAAATTAAAATTATACCTGATGATACTGTAGTATTTAGTTCATCACCTATTCCTGGAAACACTAAAAGTATCAATCGTACGATTAATGCATTATATAAAGCTGGTGCAGATGTTATTCATAGTAAGATTTCTAACATTCATACATCAGGACATGGCTCCCAAGGTGACCAACAGTTAATGCTTCGCTTAATTCAACCTAAATTCTTCTTACCTATTCACGGCGAATATCGTATGCTAAAAGCGCACGGTCAAACGGGTATTGATTGTGGTGTTAAAGAAGAAAATGTCTTTATTTTAGATATAGGTGACGTTTTAGCTTTAACACATGATTCTGCGCGTAAAGCTGGTCGAATTCCATCAGGTAATGTATTAGTTGATGGAAGTGGCATCGGTGATATTGGTAATGTAGTTATTCGTGATCGTAAATTATTATCTGAAGAAGGACTGGTTATTGTTGTAGTAAGTATTGATTTCAATACAAATAAACTTCTTTCAGGTCCAGATATCATTTCACGTGGTTTTGTTTACATGCGTGAATCTGGCCAATTAATTTATGATGCACAACGAAAAATTAAAACAGACGTTATTTCAAAACTAAATTCAAATAATGATATTCAATGGCATCAAATTAAGTCTTCAATTATTGAAACATTACAACCGTATTTATATGAAAAAACAGCTCGTCGTCCGATGATTTTACCCGTTATTATGAAAGTAAATGAAGCATAAAAAAGAAAGTGGGACATAATTCAAAATGAATTTTGTCCCACTTCTTTTACTATCTTACTATTTTTTTCTCAAAACGATTTAAATCATTATCGTGTCCGATCATTATCATAATATCTCCAATTTCAATATTCATATTTGGATTTGGTGAAACGATAATTTCTCTTCCTCTTTTAATTGCAATAATATTAATCCCGAATTGTGCTCGGATGTCTAAATCTCTGATTGTTTGACCAGTTAATTTTTCACTTACTTTTAACTCTACTAAAGAATGTTCATCTGCCAGTTCAAGGTAATCTAGTACACTTGCACTTGCGACATTATGTGCAATACGACGACCCATATCTCTTTCAGGATGTACTACAGTATCCGCACCGATTTTATTCAAAATTTTTGCATGATAATCATTTTGTGCTTTGGCGGTAACTTTTTTCACACCTAATTCTTTCAGTATTAGAGTTGTTAATGTACTAGATTGAATATTCTCACCTATTGCCACAATGACATGATCAAAATTTCGTATACCTAAACTTTTCATTACTGCTTCATCAGTAGTGTCAGCTACAACAGCATGTGTCGCAATTTCACTATATTCATTTACTCGATCTTCATCTCTATCAATAGCCATAACATCCATATCTAAAGCATTTAACTCTCTTACAATACTTCCTCCAAAGCGACCTAATCCTATTACTACGTACTCTTTCTCCATGAATTTGGAAACTCCTATCTAAAAAAATAAGAGCTAAAATGATAAGTTAATTTATATACTAGAAACTTATTTAAAGTTCTATAAATATAAATCACTTTCATTTCAGCTCCTCCCTTAATTTAAATTACTTTTTACCTTCCACATATTGTTTATCGAAAACGAACAATCTCAATAATAATATTAACGATGGAAGTAATAAAAGTAAACCTAAAATAAAGACGATTGTTAAAGCTAAGCCCATTGATGAATTTACACCTGAATCTGAAATTTTAATATATGGATAAAGAATATATGGTAACTTACTCATGCCATATCCATAAAAAGCGAAAGCCATTTGTAAGATAACCATAATAAATGCTAAACCGTGGTACTTTTTAATCATATTTAAAATTCCCGCAATTAAAAAGAAAATAAAACTAATTGCAAACATCCACCAATAATGTGCAATTGCATTATAAAAATGATTAGAGTTTTGTATTCTTAATGATAAAAATACAAACAATGAAATAATAATCATCGGTGGTCCCCAGAACATAAACCATTGACGCATAAACTTATAAGCTACAGTATCCTTAGCTTTAGAAGCATAGTACGTTAAAAACCCTGATGATATATATAATACACTTACAATTGCTAAAAATACAACTGACCAAGCAAAAGGACTTAATAATAACTGTATCCAATCTAAATCAAAATGATTACCTTTTTCATTAATGTAGCCACCTTCTGAGATAGTCAGCACTGTTGCAAGTGATGCAGGTATTAAAAGTCCAGTAACACCATATAAAAATATCCAAGGTAATTTATTATCTTGTCCATAATGTTCAAAAGCATAAAAACTGCTTCTAATAGAAATAAGAATTAAACCAATTGAACCAGGAACTAATAACACTGTACCTAAATATAGAGCTGAATCTGGGAAAAATCCTACAAAACCTACAAAGAAAAATACGAAAAATACATTTGTTACTTCCCATACAGGATTTAAATATCTTTCTATAAGATGATTAATCTTTTTTTCTTCTCCAGTTAATTTTGTATGCAATGTTAAAAACCCAGCACCAAAATCAACGGACGCTACGATAATATAACAAAATAGGAAAGTCCATAATACGGTAATACCGATACCAGTATAGTCCATTATTCCTGACCTCCAATCACTTTATCAATATCCTCGCGAGCTGGTTTATTTCTAAACATTCTCAATAATACATAAGCAGATGTAAAGAGAAGTACAAAATATAGTAAACCAAATAGAATTGTCACTAACGTAATTCCACCTGCTTGTGTAGCAGCTTGACTGACACGCATATATCCTCTAACAATCCATGGTTGACGTCCCATTTCAGTTAAGAACCAACCGAATTCTATAGCAAGCATTGATGCAGGACCTGTTAAAAGCACTGCATAAAGCATCACTTTTTTAGTTATAATAGGACGTAGTTTTTTAAGCAATAGTGCTAATATGAAAATACCTGATACGATAAAACAAAAGATTCCCATGGATACCATTAAATCAAAGAAATAATGAACGATTAATGGAGGTAAATCACTTTTTGGAAACTCATTTAAACCTTTTACTTTAGTATTAATATTATTATCAGCTAAAAAGCTAAGTAATCCAGGAATTTTTATGGCTCCTGAAACTTCTTGAGTTTTTTCATTTAAAACACCGAAAAATACTAAGTCTGCTTTAGAATGTGTATCAAAGTGCCACTCATACGCAGCTAATTTTTCTGGTTGTACTTTATGAAGAAACTTAGCAGATATATCTCCAGCTAGCATTGATAATAATGTTTGGATAAATCCAAGAATCATAGTCATTTTTAACGCTTTTTTATGATATGGCGCATCTTCACTATATTTATTTTTCAATAATTTAAATGCCGCGATTGCAGCTAAAATAAACGCCATCGTCATACCAGCTGTTGCTACAACATGAAAAGCTCTAACTAAGAACGAAGGATTGAACATTGCTTCAAATGGTTGAACATTAACCATTTTGCCCTTTTTCATTTCAAAACCTGCAGGAGTATTCATAAATGAGTTCACTGAAGTAATAAAGAATGCTGAAAATGAACCACCAATAATAACAGGTAAACTAATTAAAAAATGTATCCATTGATTTTTAAAACGATTCCATGTATATAAGTAGATACTTAAAAAGATTGCTTCAAAGAAGAAAGCAAATGTTTCCATGAAAAGAGGAAGTGCGATAACATGACCACCCATTTTCATGAACGTAGGCCAAACAAGTGACAGCTGTAATCCAATAATAGTTCCTGTTACTACACCAACTGCCACTGTAATCGTATAACCTTTCGACCAACGTTTTGCTAATGCTATATATTTAGGATCTTTCTTTTTAATCCCTAAAAACTCTGCGATTGCAAACATTAATGGCATTCCTACACCTATGGTAGCAAAAATAATATGAACGCCTAATGTCATACCTGTCAAAAAACGACTAATTTCGACAGAATTCATACCTAATCACCTTTTCTATAATTTAAAATTAAAGACAATAGATTTAAATTATATACCCTAAGCATAAGTAACTAAAATAGTTTTGATTAATTTTTAATAGAAAATTCAAATGAGATTCACATAAAATTCACAGTTTGCAATTTTTTATTACTTTATATATAGTAGAAAATGTATAATTAAAAGGAGAATATCATTTATGTCTAAAATAGTTATCTATACACAAGATGATTGCCCACCTTGTAATTTTTTAAAACATTATTTAACGGAACATCATATTAATTATATTGAAAAAAATGTTAAGAATCATTCTTTTCGTAATGAAATGATAGAATACGATGCCTTCTCTACACCATTTATCTTATTAAATGAGATGCCTATGTATCATGTAGATTTAGAAGAAATCAACAAAGCTTTTGATATCCAAGCGTAGTAAAAAAGAGTGAAAGAGAATTTATCATTACAATTCTCTTTCACTCTTTAATATTATTTAGAAATATGATGAACAAGTTCTTTAACTTCATCTTGTGTTGCACAGTTAATGGCACGATTTGCTAATTCAGTCATTTCGTTTTTACTTAAACCATTAATTTGTCTTCTAGCTTTAAGAATAGAAGTTGCACTCATAGAGAACTCATCTAATCCTAAACCTAATAATAATGGAATTGCTGTTTCATCGCCAGCCATTTCACCACACATGCCTGTCCATTTACCTTCTTTATGCGAAGCATCAATGACTTGTTTAACTAAACGTAAAATCGCTGGATTATATGGTTGGTATAAGTATGAAACACGTTCAGACATACGATCAGCTGCCATAGTATATTGAATCAAATCATTTGTTCCTATACTAAAGAAATCTACTTCTTTAGCAAAGACATCAGCTAACGCAGCAGTAGAAGGAATTTCTACCATAATACCTAATTCGATATCATCAGAAACCTCTTGTCCTTCATTAGTTAATTTATCTTTTTCTTCTAAAAGAATAGCCTTAGCATCTCTAAATTCTTTAATAGTAGCTACCATTGGAAACATAATATTTAATTTACCATAAGCAGATGCACGTAATAATGCACGTAATTGTGTTCTAAAGATATCTTGTTGATCTAAGCACAAACGAATTGCACGATAACCTAAGAATGGATTCATTTCTTTAGGTAAATTTAAATAAGGTAATTCTTTATCTCCACCAATATCTAAAGTACGCACAACAACACGTTTATCTTTCATAGTTTCTAAAACTTTTTTATACGCTTCAAATTGTTCGTCTTCAGTTGGCATTTGATCTCTACCCATATATAGGAATTCCGTTCTATAAAGACCAATTCCTTCAGCACCATTTTCCATAACGCCATATAAATCGTCAGGTGTACCAATATTAGCAGCTAATTCTGCATGTTCACCGTCAACAGTTACAGTTTCAGCATCACGAAGTTTTTGTAATTCTTTTTTATCTTCAAAGAAACGCTCACGTTTATTTTGATAAGCAATGAGTTCATCTTCAGTTGGATCTACGATAACGTCACCAGTAATACCATCAACAATAATCATATCTCCTTGTTTTACTTCATGAGTAATCGATTTAGTACCAACGACCGCTGCAATTTCTAATGAACGACTCATAATTGCAGAGTGGCTTGTACGTCCACCAATATTGGTAACAAACCCTTGAACGAATTCTTTATTTAATTGTGCAGTATCAGATGGTGTTAAATCATTTCCTATAATAACTACACTTTCATCAATCATGCTAGGATTTGGTAAATCCACGCCTAAAAGATGTGCAAGTACACGTTTAGAAACGTCACGAATATCAGCTGCACGTTCTCTCATATATTCATTATCCATAGATTCAAAAATGGTAATGAATTGAGTCGTAACCTCATTTAATGCTTCGGGTGCATTTACTTTTTCATTCGCAATTTTATCTTCAATTGGCTGAATTAGTTCTGGATCATCAAGTACAAGTAAATGTGCATCAAAAATAGCAGCTTTATCTGCACCTAATGATTTTTCAGCATTATTTCTAATCTTTGTTAATTCAATTTTGGAAGCTTCTAAAGCATTTCTGAATTTTTTTATTTCAGCATCAGTGTCAGTAATCTTCTCATTCGTAAATGATAAATCAGGTTCTACTAGTAAGTATGCTTTGGCAATTGCAACTCCATCTGAAGCTGCAATACCTTTAATTAAATTAGACATAGTTACTCTGTTAAACCTTCTTTTGATAAAACTTCACTAATGGCTTGAATTGCATCTTGTTCATCGCTTCCATCAGCATAGATAGTGATTTCAGCATCTTTACCTACGCCTAAACTCATAACGCCCATAATTGATTTTAAATTTACTTTTTTACCGTTATATTCTAATTGAATATCTGAGTCAAATTTAGATGCAGTTTGCACTAACATTGTAGCTGGACGTGCATGAATTCCAGTTTCGTCAACAATTACATATGATTTTTGTTCCATAATCTATTTCTCCTCCATAAGTTAGAAAATTAACCTTCTTATTATCTAACATAACAAGTTTTATACTCTAACACTACCAAAATATATAACTAAATTCAATTCTTATATAATTGAATTATTATAGAAAAATTCACTTATGTGAATAAAATAGCAGTCATTATATAAGTAATCAAACAAAGTTTGATTACTTATATTAGTATAGCTTTGTGTTAGCCAATTTTCTATTATTATATTTAACTTTCTTCCCTTTTATTATACTACAATTTTAAAAAATTAAATAATATCACGTAAAACTTTTTCACACTTTTCTATGTGATCTTGACCTAATTTATTCATAAAGTAGTAACTAATTGAAGCTGAAACAGCTTGTCCTACTACCGGGAACCATTTTGTTTGTTTTGCTGCTGTACGCTTAGCAACATCTCTAATGACTAATTTTAACGCGCCACTAGTTACTTTTTCACCAATCATTGAACTACCTTGAATTGCTGCTGCTGATAAAATGCGTTCTTTAATATCTTCGCCGAGAGAATTGACTTGTTTTTGATCAAGCCCGTAAATTTTATTAACATCTTCAATAATATCTCTCATCAATTTGATATCCACACCAAAGTCTAATCCTGGAATTGGCACAACACTCATTCCTGAAGATAATAAAGATTTTTTCTTAACGACTGCTTCAGCTTTTTCTCTACGGTGTGCAATTTCTTTTTCATTTTTAGGTAAGATATCTTTTTCGTTAATTTCTTCTATATCAAAAACTTTTTTACCAACTTTATCAGTAACTCCATTTGTAATTTTATTGATAATACTCATTTACTAACTCACCTTTCATTTTTCCCATAATATATTTAACACACATTTAATACCCTTTTTCAGTACTTTAATGCTTAATATTTATGAATACTGCTTTTAAATATTTAGAATTTTTATAATGTGGATGAGTTTTAAAGTCTTTCGGTAATCCCATGACTTCTTCTATTTCATATTCTACGTTAGCTTGTTCCAATGTTTTCTTGATTACATTTTTAAATGCTTTTAAAGAAAAAACACTTGAATTTGTACATAATAGTAATGTACCATTTGGTGCTAAAACGTCTAAAGCGCCAGTAATTAAATCATCATAATTTTTTTGTACCGAGAAAGTTTTCTTTTTATTACGCGCAAAACTAGGAGGATCGATGACTATTGTGTCATATTGCTTTCCGTGACGTGCGGCATAATTGTAAAAATCAAACGTATCCATGACATAGATATATTGACTCTTAGGGTCTATACCATTTAATCCAAAATTTTCTTCCGTTAATGTACGAGAACGATTAGCTAAATCTACACTTGTTGTTACTTTAGCATTTTTAGATGCTATCACTGAGAACGCACCCGTATAACTAAATAGATTTAAAATACTTCTATCATTAGAAAAGTAATCACGTAACTTTTTACGAACTTCTTTTTGATCTAAAAATATTCCTGTCATCAATCCATCATTTAAATCAACATTATAAAATGTAAAGTTTTCTTCAATGACTATAGGAAATTCTGGAGTTTCTCCAAGTACATGTCCTCCTGTGTATTCCGTATCTTTAAAACGCATTTTTTCAAAAACAGATTCAAATTTAAATACTTTTTTTATTGCTTCAATAATTATATAACGAAACTTATAAATTCCTTTTGAATACCATTGAATAAGTAGATGTCCATTATAATTATCAATAGTTAAGCCTCCAACGCCATCTCCCTCAGCATTAAATAATCTAAATGCGTTGGTTCCCTCTATATTATAGTAATACTCCCTTTCTTCTAGCGCTTTTTCAAATAAATCTTCAAAGAAAGTAATATTGATATCTTCATTTTGGCTATATGTGATTACCCATCCTAAGCCTTTATGTTGACGTCCTACATAGGCTGTTGCAATATATTGGTTATTTTCAGTAACTATATTAAATAAATCGCCTTCTTTTAAATGATCATGTTGAAAAATATCTTCTTCTTCAACCAAAGGATATTGATTTAAATACTTAGTTTCTTTACCTTTATTTAAAATTGCTATTTTCATTTTAATTTCTCCTATTTTAATTGTTTTTATGAATCTGTTATGATTTACTCTACTATTTTAACAAACTTAAAATCCCTCACCTAAACATTAAGTCAAAAAAGGAAGTGGAACAAGAATTCAAAAAATGAATTGTGTCCCACTCCCTTTCACAGATTATGGTTTTTCTTTTAATTGTAATGAAAATGCTATAATTACAGGTATTAACATAATAATTAGTGTAGGTGTAATAAATATTGAAAGTAATAGACCATGAAGCATTATATTAATAAATTCAGTAAGCAATTTGAAAAATAGAATACTAATCATGAACAACTGTAAATAGTAAAATTTGCCTCTTAAAAAATGAGTGAATGTCGTAGCAATGTAAATAATAATAATAAAGAGTAATATTAACAATGTAATCCATTCAATCACGTATTGAGTTTGTGATAATTCCCATTCTCCATATACAAATAGAGCATTTCTGTTATTAAATTCTATAAATGTGAATAAGAACAAGATAAAACCACAGAAAATCTCTACATATGCTGGTTTAATCCATTTAGGACGTCTCATCCACTTAGGAATATCATCTTCTTCTATATCTACAATATTTTTAAATTTACTTTTAAATTTATCGCGTTTAGATCTAATTTTATCTAAATCCACACTTCTTCTTGTCTTATGTGCATATTCTGATGTTTTATCTTGAAGTTGTTTAAAATGAACTTTTGATTGAGTCGAAACGTTTCCTTTTTGAGTTCTTGATAATGTAGGCTCTTCTTCCCCTAATTCTTCTTTTGTTAAAGGTAATGCACGACGTAAGAATAAGAAGTTCCAAATTGCCGCTTGAGCTAGTAACCACATAATAATGAAGAATGTATTTACACTTAAAATATCAATAGGCTCAATCTCATTTGCGTCGATTTTACCATATAATGATATTTGAGTAATCAAGTAACTTATTCCATATGAAATAATAATCCATAAGTAATGGACTTTTCTATTTTCTTGATATAATTCATCTTTATAAACGATATATCCTGTATGAATCACAAATGGAATAACAAATATAATTGCCCAAAAGCCATATACTTGAGTCATCAATGTAATTGTAATAAGGAAGTATAAAATGCCAATGACTAAAAAGAAAATTGAGATGTCGTAATCATATTTGGTTGTTCTAAATAATGTAAATCCAATCCATATAACTAGAATACCAAACAGAATAATTATGACTGCGCTTACAACTGGAAAGTTGCCTATGAATCTACTCATCACTCTAATTATTTCACTAAAAAATGCATTAAGAAAGTCCCATATATTATGTATTTTTAAATCAACTTTTCCTTTATCCTTTAATTTATGAATTAAAGACAAATTGATTAAGATAATGAGACCTGTGAAGAGTGAAACGATACCGATTAAGTAACTATAGATAATCTCGGCGTGTTTCTTAAGAAAAGACATACAGTTCACCTCAAAATTAATTATATATGAACTTTCTATTCTTGTCTTTAATAAAAAATAAAATACTTCTCTAGACTGAGATAAGTTTATCTATTTATTGATTGGGTATATTACTATTGTAAAGTAATTTTTGAAAAGGAGTGTTGTCCTATGACACATGAAGATGCAAAAAAAGCAAAAGAATATGAAGAAAAATTAAAAGAACAAAAAGAAGAAAAAACTGACGATATTGAACAAACTAAACAAGACGTTCAAAATACATTAGACTAATTTAATAATTTTCAAATACTTATACTTTTTTAAGAATAGCGTATAAAAAATTATTTTATACGCTATTCTTTATTTTTATGTCAATTTTATACGAGTCATTCAATGTATAGAGCCATTAATTAATAATTATTTTTTTAAATTACTATTACTTAAAAGTACCTTGACATTCACTTTTAAAAGTCATACATTTAAATTAAAGAAAATATAAACGCACTAGGGGTGTACAGTACTGAGATGAGGCTTATCCTCAAACCCTTTGAACCTGATCTAGTTAAATACTAGCGTAGGAAAGTGTTAACTTAAATAAATTATGTTCTTAATAATCAATAGCATTTTTATTTAAATTTACGCACAACTTTTCTACGGAAGGTTGTGCGTTTTTTTAGGAGGAACTGTTTTATGTCTAAAGGTTTAAAGCTTTCAGAAATTTTAGTAACTGTACTGATTGCTGTCATTTTTGCAATTATCTATAACCTATGGTGGTTACCGTATAATTTAGCACAGGTGGCAGGTATTCATTTAGAACAACTTACGTACGGTATTTGGTTTATGGCAGCTATTGTCGCTTACTTAATCATTCCTAAACCAGGTATTGCCTTAATCGCTGAATTTGCCGCTGGCGCCGGAGAAACAATTGTTATGGGTAAATTTGATATTCCAACTATAGTATATGCAATTTTACAAGGTCTTGCATGTGAAGTTGTATTTGCTATTTTTAAATATAAATCACGCTCAATGATGGTAGCAATGTTAGCAGGCTTAGTAACAGCATTAGTATCTTTCCCTGTAGACTATTTTTACGGTTATTTAAATGAAGTTGCAGGATGGAACTTACTTCTATTTATTGTTTTTCGCGCTATTAGTGGTATTGTACTTTCAGGTATACTCTCTTATCTAATTGTAAGAGCATTAGATAAAACTGGCGTTACTAAATTATTCCGTCCTGCCTCTCAAAAAGACTATGACAACCTATAAGGGGAAATGATTGTGTTAAAAGTCAAAAATTTACGCCTTAAATATCCTAATGGCGATCGAAAAATTTTCGATAATTTAAATATAGAAATTAAAGATAAAGAAAAAGTGCTTTTACTAGGTCCTTCTGGATCTGGTAAAAGCACATTGCTTAATGTCCTTAGTGGTATTGTTCCTAACCTCATAGAATTACCTATGAAATATGATGAACTAGATATTGACCCTCATTCTGGGGTCATTTTTCAAGATCCAGATACACAATTTTGTATGCCAAAAGTTTATGAAGAATTAGCTTTTGTCTTAGAAAATCGACAAGTACCAAGAGCAGACATGAATGAACAAATTAAAAAAGCACTTGCGTCAGTAGACTTAGATGTGGATGATTCAACCTTCGTAAATAATTTAAGTGGCGGTATGAAACAAAAACTTGCTATCGTCGAAACTATTTTACAAAAAGCTGATACACTCTTTTTAGATGAGCCTACAGCTATGTTAGATGTCCAAGCAACTGCTGACTTATGGCAACGATTAATTCAATTATGGACTGATCAAACAGTACTAATTGTTGAACATAAAGTAGAACATATTTGGCACCATGTAGATCGAGTCATATTAATGAACTATGATGGGGAAATTATAGCTGATAATACACCTGATTACATACTCAATCATTGTGAATCTTTACTAACCGAATTCGGTGTATGGCATCCACATGCATGGGATTACGCTCCTATCCGAAAAGACTTAACTCCGCAATTATCTAAAACACTTTTTAAATTTCAAAAAGGTCAAATTGTTCGCGGTAAGAATTTGTTATTTAAGATTCCTGAACTAAATATCCATCCTGGAGAATGGATTACAATTACTGGAAAAAATGGAGCTGGTAAAACTACCTTACTCGAATCAATGATGCAATTAGTGAAATATAAAGGTGAAATGTTTTATAATGGGAAATTATTAAAAAAAATCAAAGATGCTGCACGACATATGTATCTTGTATACCAAAACCCTGAACTTCAATTTATTACAAATTCAGTTTATGAAGAGATAAATATCCATTATAATCATCTTGATAAAACAAAGTCGAAAGAAGAAACTGAACATCTTTTAAAACTTTTACATTTAGAAAAAGTTAAACATCAACACCCCTTTGAAATTTCTACAGGCCAAAAACGTCGATTAAGTGTAGCAACTGCCCTAAGTTCAAAAGCCGACATTATATTGTTAGATGAACCCACATTTGGACTTGATAGTCATAATACATTTCAACTTATTAAACTATTTGAACAACGTGTTGAACGAGGTCAAACAATCGTAATGGTGACGCATGACCCTGAAATTATTAATCGTTATCCAACACGTCGACTAGAAGTAGAAAATGGAAAAGTTTCAGATTGGGAAGGTGAACCACATGTTTGAACGTTGGAAAAAGCGTCATACACTTGTTGATGATGTAAATATTATTACAAAGTTAATTCTTGGAGTTTTATTATTTATATTTATCATCTTTGTTCACAACTTTGACTATATGATTTATATCTCTTTATTAATGTTTATATTTTTATTAGCTTTCAATGGTACAGCTTTTAAAGTTATTGGTGCATTTTTATCAGCAACAATTTTCTTTGCTTTGCTATCATCGTTATTTATGATTCTATATGGTGATGGTACACACATGTTGTTTGAGTGGGGAATTATTCATGTTAGTACCGAAAGTGTAGTAAGAGGTCTTCATTTATCCCTAAGAACAATTACAGTTTCAATGTTTGGTGTATTAATTGCATTAACATCACAAATTGTTATGATTTTTTATAGTTTGATGCAACATCTAAAAGTAAAACCTAAAATTGCTTACGCATTTATGGCTGCTATTCGTATGGTGCCACTTATTTTTACATCATTTATTCAATTACGACGTTCTTTAAAAATGCGTTATCAAATGATTGATGCTTCCAACTATCGAGGTTTGAAACGACTAAAACATTTATTAATTCCAATACTAAGTCAAAATATACGTCGAGCACATCAATTATCAGTTGCTATGGAATCAAAAGGATTTAAAGATGGGCCGCGTACTTACTATTATAAAGCACCTTTTTCATATAAAGATATTATTTTCGTTATTATGACAATTGCTTTATTAATTTGTGCTTTTTATTTATCTCAATATTTTCCTATCACTGGTATCAAAGATGCTCGTGTTTCAGAAATGTTAGGATAATTGATAAAGAGTTGTCCAGGACATAAAGTTTCCGGATAAGTGAAAAAAGACAATTTCTATTGAAATAATATAGAAATTGTCTTTTTTATAATTTTTTGATTATTTTCAACTTGTTGAGCTGTTACTTTTCTCATAATTAAGTGCCATTAGCACAAATCCTAGTTCTCTTTTGGCTTTATTTATCCCTTGAACGGACATTCGAGTGAACCTTAAAATAGCTTCATAAATCTAAAAACAGGCTCCACATCAATTTTTCTTTGACTGTATATGGCTTTTGTTTTTGGTTCTGAAAGCTTTTTATTAATTTGGGCTTTAAAATATTCCTAATTATAATTTTTCATTATTTTTTTTATTCGTTTTTGAATTGAATTTAAAAATGGTATCATCGTTCTTGTATTAATCGGATTTTGATACAATAAGACAAAATAAATTGGGAATTTGTCGCTATTTGTAAATAATACCCTGGCTTGAGTTGTCCATTTTTCATATAATCTTCTTTCATTCTCATAAATGTGGCATCATGGTCTGTTTTAGAATAACTATTTCTATCATTTAAAATAGATTTTTGGACTTCATATCTATGCTCTCGCTCAGAGCGCTCATTAATTTTCTTTTTGTATTGTTTAATTTTAGTTCTTTTAAGCCGTATTTATTTTCTTATTTTAGTACATTTTTTATTATCGATATATTGGTTTAAATCTTCGATGTCTTTATCTAAATGACTATCAATCAAATCTATTTTTTCTTTTGTTAAGTCATTACCGTGACCTTTTTTAATCTCAGATATGATTTTATTTTGTCACCAATTCAAGATAGAGTGCTTTAAAATCTGCATTCATTTTTGACTCATGGTTTTGAATACTCTTTTTCCATACACATGTATATCGATTGTCATTCGTCTCAACTTTCGTACCATCAATAAAAATGGCCAAATCATCTATAAGATGTTGTTTCAAACAATGACTATGAAATTGAATGAATAATGATGTTAATAAAGCCTCTACGTTTGGATTGACTCTAAATCAATTCATCGTTTTATAAGAAGGTTTTTGATTTTGTGATAGCCACATCATTCGGATGGTATAATGTTGCCCCACGATGATGTCTGAATTCATCGAATTCAGTCTTAGGAATGATTTCTACAATATCATTTGTGGGAATAAGAATTGACGTTTCCATTAGTAGAGTCATGTTATATTCTTTATACATAAGATACCTCGTTAATTTAGTGATATTTATTAAATTATACGAAAGTGCCTTACTTTTTTAGTATTTCAATGTAAAATTATATATAAATACAAAGTGTTTTGGCGAGACTCTTGAGGGAACAAGACAAGCTGAAGACTATAGGCAGAATCTGTCCCCTAAGAAAGCGAGCCAACAATACGTAGTATTGTAAATAAAGAAGCCAGTAAATGAATTTATAATACACTCATTTACTGGCTATTTTGCTAGGAATTATATCCTAGCCTCCTCTTTTAATTTATTTCAATGCTTTATTTCCAATATCTTTACGATAAAATAGTTGATCACTCTTAATTTTTTCTACATTTCCATAAGCATCTTTTTGTGCTTGTTGAATAGTTTTTCCTTTTCCAATGGCTAATACAACTCGTCCGCCAGATGTAAGAAATGTATCATTTTCTTTTTTCAAACCACTAACGAAATAATGGTTATTTAATTCAAAGCCTGAAACCTCTGCACCTTTATCATATGACCCAGGATAGCCTTTCGAAGCAAGCATTACTCCTACCACATAATCGTTAATCCATTGAAAACGAATAGGTTCTTTACGGTCTAGAGCAACGATTTGTGCCATCAAGTCACTTTCTAGACGACTTAACAATACTTGCGCTTCTGGATCACCAAATCGTGCATTAAATTCAATAACCTTAGGACCTTCACTAGTTAAAATTGCTCCTATATATAACAGTCCAAAATAATCATAACCCTCTTCTTTGAGTGCTTTAGCAATCGGTTGAGCAATATCTTTGTTTGTACGTTCTAAAACGTCATTTGAAATATGAGGAACAGGACAATAAGCGCCCATCCCACCAGTATTAGGACCTTCGTCATTATCATAGGCACGTTTATGATCTTGAGCAATACAGTCAAAAGGAACTGCATAATCACCATTAATGAATGTCATTAATGAGAATTCTTCTCCTTCAAGAAATTGTTCAAAGACAACTTTTCCATCTTCTTGTGGATATAGCACTTCTACCGCTTCAATTGCTTCATCTCGTGTATTAGCAATAATTACGCCTTTACCAGCAGCTAACCCATCCTTTTTGACTACAATAGGTAATTCGCATTCATTTACATAATTAAGTGCTTCAGTTTTATTGTCTATTTCTTTATAATCAGCAGTTGGAATATCATATTTTTCCATTAACCTTTTAGCAAAAGATTTAGAACCCTCAATTTGGGCTGCTTCTTTGTTAGGACCAAAGACTTTAACATGATTGTCTCTCAATTTATTAGATAAACCATCTATCAATGGTTGTTCTGGACCAATAATCACCCATTCTATATGATGTTGGTGGACAAATTGTAAAATAGCCTCATGGTCGGTTTCAGCAATTTCAGTGTGTATTTCAGCTAAATGAGTCATTGCATCATTTCCAGGAATAGCATAAAGTTTTTCAATAAGTGGCGACTGATGTAATTTTGATACTAATGCATGTTCACGACCGCCTGCACCTATAACTAAAACATTCATTTCTTTTCTCCCTCTATTCTCTCAATTATTTTAAATTAGTGTTTAAAATGACGCATACCAGTAGTAACCATAGCAATACCATGTTTGTTAGCCATATCAATCGAATCTTGGTCTTTAATTGAACCGCCTGGTTGAATAATAGCTTTAATACCATGTTTTGCAGCAAGTTCAACAGTATCATCCATTGGGAAGAAGCCATCAGAAATCATTACTACATTGTCATTTATTTCAATTGCGCGCTCTAATGCAATCTTAGCTGCACCTACTCTATTCATTTGTCCTGCACCAATTCCAACTGTCTGTTTATTATTACTTAAAATGATTGCATTACTTTTCACTGATGGAATAACTTTCCATCCTAGAAGCATTGCCTCCCACTGAGCATCGGTAGGTTCAACGTCTGTAACAACCTTCATTTCTTCTTTAGACACTTCGTAATTATCTTTATCTTGAACCAAATATCCACCTGAGACTGAAACAAATTCTTCTTCACGATTATCAATTGTCATATCAATTTCTAATAAGCGAATATTTTTCTTTTGAGTTAAAATATCTAAAGCTTCTTTATCAAATTTTGGTGCAATGACAACTTCTAAGAAAATAGAATGTAACGTTTCCGCTAAATCTTTGGTAACTGTTCTATTGAGTGCAATGATCCCACCAAAGATAGACTGATTATCTGCATCATACGCATGTTTAAATGCAGTTTCAATATCAGTGCCAATACCTACACCACATGGATTCATGTGTTTAACTGCAACGGCAGCTGGTTCTTTAAATTTTTTCACTAATGCTAATGCTGAATCTGCATCTTTAATATTATTAAAACTCAATGCCTTACCATGTAATTGTTTCGCACCAGCAATAGTATGTTTACTATTAGAAGTACGAACAAAACGTGCTGATTGTTGAGGATTCTCACCATATCGTAATTCTTCACTATCTCCTTTGAAGAAACTTACAATTGCATGATCATATTCATTTGTATGTTCAAATACTTTAATCATTAATGACTTACGGTATGATTCATCAAGTCGATGTTCTTTAATTCGTTGAATGACTTCATTATAATCAGATGGATGGACAATGGTTGTTACATGTTTAAAATTTTTGGCTGCAGCACGTAACATAGTTGGACCACCAATATCGATATTTTCAATTGCATCATCTTCAGTTACATCTGGATTAGCTACAGTTTGTTGGAAAGGATATAAGTTGACCACAACCATATCAATTAAATCAATGTGTTGTTCTGATAATTGTTCTAAATGTTCAGGTTTATTACGATCTGCTAAAATACCACCGTGTACTGCTGGATGTAACGTTTTTACACGACCATCCATAATTTCAGGGAATTGCGTCAACTCTGATACAGATTTAACAGTTACATTGGCTTCTTCTAAAGCACGTTTTGTACCGCCCGTTGAATATAATTCATAATCTAATTGTGTTAATGATTTAGCAAATTCCACGACTCCACTTTTATTTGAAACACTAATAATTGCTTTTTTCATGATTAACTATGCTCCTTATTTAATAACTTTAGCTATTACACTTGGATAAAGTTCATATTCTAATTGTTTCACACGTTCTTCTAACGCTTCTTTTGTATCGTCCGGTTTTATATCACATTTTCGTTGTTCAATTATTTCTCCCGTATCCATTCCACTATCTACATAGTGAACTGTTGAACCTGTTTCCTTATCCCCACTATTAAATGCTTGACCAATTGCATCTTTCCCCTTGTACTTTGGTAATAATGAAGGATGAATATTCAATATTTTACCTTCATAAGCATTTAATAAGTCTGGTCCCACTAATCTCATATAACCTGCTAAGATAATCCACTCCACCTCTTCACTATGAAGAAGTTGAATTAATTTTTGTTCATATTCTGCTTTGTTTTCAAAGTCTTTAGGTTCATTAATATGAACCATCACTTTCAACTGTTTTGCACGATCAATGCAATAAGCATCGTGATGATCTGTATACAAAGAAGTAATTTCTATATTATTAAGGTGCCCCTTATCAACTTTAGATACAATATTTTCGAAGTTACTTCCTGATCCAGAGGCAAATATAGCCACCTTAGTCATATCTATACCCCCTCAAGATAAATCGGTGCATCATTACTTTTAACAATTTCCCCTATTTGATATGCAGCAATATCTTGTTCTTTTAAGATATCAAGTGCTTTAGATACATCTTCTTTATTTACAATGACAGTATAGCCTATGCCCATATTAAAAACGTTATACATTTCACTCGTTTCAATGTCAGCTTGTTGTTGTAACCATTCAAATACTTTTGGTGTTGGGAAGGATTGTGTATCAATTTTAGCTGCTAACCCGTTAGGTAAGCCTCTAGGTATATTTTCATAAAATCCGCCACCAGTAATATGATTCATGCCTTTGATTTTAACTTTTTCTTTTAAAGTTAAAATAGGTTTCACATACAATTGAGTCGGAGCTAAAAATGTATCAAGATAAGTACTTCCATCAAATGAATCATTCAAATTAATTCCGGATTCTTGAATTAACTTTCTTACTAAACTATACCCATTAGAATGAATTCCATTAGAAGCTAAACCAATGATAATTTGTCCCTCTTCTACTTCAGATCCATCAATATATTCATCTTTTTCGACTGCCCCTACAGCAAAACCTGCTAAGTCATATTCTCCTTCGTGATACATTTCACCCATCTCGGCTGTTTCTCCACCAATAAGAGCAGTATGAGTAGCTTCACAACCATCACTCACACCTTTTACAATTTGCTCTATCACTTCCGGAACAACTTTATTTGTTGCTATATAATCTAAAAAATATAGCGGTTCTGCGCCCGTTGTAAGAATATCATTGACACACATGGCAACTGCATCAATACCAATTGTGTCATGTTTATTGTTATCAATTGCAAGCTTTAACTTTGTTCCTACGCCATCTGTACCAGAGACCAATACTGGTGCTTTCATATTAAGCTTTGATAAATCAAAAGTAGCACCAAATCCACCTAATCCGCCAAGTACTTCCTTACGCATTGTACGTTGAACATGACTAGACATTCTTTCCACCGCTTCATAACCTGCATGAATATCAACACCGGATTGTTCATAAGCTTTAGACATGAATATTTCCCTCTCTATCAAAATAATGTTTATGATTATCAATATATTCTTTTTGACGTGTACTTAAATTTTTTAAATAATTTTCTTCATAGTCAAATAGGCCTGCTGGATAATCACCTGTAAAACTTTCTACACATAACCCACTATACGGTGCATCACAATCTAATCCTATGGACTCTATAAGGCCCTCTACACTTAAATATGCAAGAGAATCTGCACCAATATACTCACAAATTTCTTCTGGAGATTTACTAGCTGAAATAAGCTCAGCAGTAGTAGATACATCAATACCATAAAAACTTGGGAACATAAATTCTGGAGAAGCTATACGTACATGTATTTTATTTGCTCCAGCATCTTTAAGCATTTTGACGATACGTTTACTTGTTGTCCCTCTTACAATGGAGTCATCAACTAAAATGATGTTTTTACCTTCTACAATATCTTTCACTGCTGATAGCTTAACGCGTACCCCTTGTTCACGTAATTCTTGTGTAGGTTGAATAAACGTTCGTGCAACATATTGATTTTTTACAAGCCCCATTTCATAAGGTAATTGAATCTCTTCAGCATAGCCACTAGCTGCAGATAGTGATGAATTTGGAACACCAATAACCATGTCTGCCTGAGCTGGACTTTCTTGAGCTAATTTTTTACCAGAAGCTTTACGAACTGCATGCACATTTTTTCCGGCAATTGTTGAGTCTGGACGCGCAAAGTAAATATATTCCATTGCTGAAATTGCTGTGTTAGTGTGACTTGTATATGATTTCACTTCAATACCATTATGATTAATGACAATATATTCTCCAGCATGAATATCTTGAACATATTCTGCGCCTAGCACATCTATGGCACATGTTTCACTAGCTAAAATATATGTTCCATCCTGCATCTTTCCAACTATTAGTGGACGAATCGCATTTGGATCCACAGCTCCATACAAGGCGTCTTTAGTCAATATTGTAAAAGTAAACCCGCCTTTAATTTGTCGTAAACTTTCTTTTAATGCTTCTTCAAATGTTGGAGCTTTACTACGACGTATTAAATGCATAATCACTTCAGTATCAGAAGATGAATGAAAAATAGCACCATGCTTTTCAAGATATTGTCTTAAAGATTGTGCATTAATTAAATTACCATTATGACAAATTGCTACACTCATATCGTAAAAATGATATAAAAATGGTTGAATATTTTCGATACCTTTATTTCCTGATGTCGCATAACGAACATGTCCAATAGCATGATTGCCGCCTTTCAACTTATTAAGTTGTGGTTCTTTAATAGCTTCAGTAAGCAATCCTAAGCCACGTTCACCCTTTAGATTTTTCTCATCAGAAACTACGATTCCAGCCCCTTCTTGACCTCTATGTTGTAAACTATGCAATCCCATGTAAGTTAACTGAGCTGCTTCTGAATGATTCCAAATGCCGAAGACACCACATTCTTCATTTAGTCCACTGTAGTTAAACATTCCGAAATGGCTCCTTCCCAAATTTCTTTAATATCTGAGACTTTTTCTGTAATTGTAGTTGTAGTATTAGATACTTTAAATTCGTCTACATCTGTTAACTTACCAATTTCAATAGCATCATCAATATCAAGTGTTTGACCTTCTTTAACTGCGACAACATAACGTCCTTGTGTTTCACTAAATAATTGTGCATCAGTAAGTTCTACTTTTGCTTCTAATCCTAAATTATAATAAGCACTTATTTTAGCAAGCGTAATAAGTAGTCCGCCTTTTCCTACAGTTTGTACATGAGAAGCAATTCCATTTCTAATAGAAGTTTTTATTGCTTCCCCTTTTGTAACTTCATCACTTAAATCAATTTCTTCATACTCATGATTTACTTTACTATATAAAAGTTTTTCAATTTGACTTCCACCAAAATCATTTCTTGTTTCTCCTACAAGATATAATGTATGACCTGTTTCTGGATGGAAATCATTTAAATATTGAATATCTTCAATAAGTCCTACCATTCCTACTACAGGTGTAGGGAAAATTGAAGTTCCTCTTGTTTCGTTGTATAAAGACACGTTTCCTGATACTACAGGGGTTTTTAATACTTCACAAGCTTCTGCCATTCCTTTTGTAGAATCAATCAGTTGTTGGTAAATTTCTTTCTTTTCTGGAGAACCATAATTTAAACAGTCTGTCATAGCCAATGGCGTTGCGCCTACAGCAATTAAATTTCGATAAGCTTCTGCCACAACCATTTTTCCACCTTCGTAAGGTTGATTAAATACATATCTCGCCTCACCATCAATTGTCGAAGCAATGGCTTTATTAGATCCTTCAACTCTTACTACAGATGATTGTAGACCAGGTTTAATAATAGTATTAGCACCCACTTGTTGATCATATTGTTCATATAGATAATGTTTCGAAGCAATTGTTGGATGCTTTAACAATTTTTCAAATACATCTTGTACATTAATCTCACTATAATCATTTTTTGAGGTATTATATTCTTTTTCTTCACCTTCTAATATATAGACAGGTGCTTCATCAGCTAGTGCATCAACAGGAATGTCTGCATACACTTCATCTTCGTATTTAAGAACAAAGCGGTCAGTATTCGTTACTTCACCAATTACTGCACTATCAAGTTCATGTTTATCAAATAAATCTAAGAATTTTTGTTCTGTTCCTTTTTCAACAACCAGCAACATTCTTTCTTGTGTTTCAGATAACATCATTTCATATGGTGATATTCCTGGCTCACGTGTTGGGACTTGATCTAAGTATAGAACTAATCCACTGCCGCCTTTAGCAGCCATTTCTGATGAAGATGATGTAAGACCAGCTGCACCCATGTCTTGAATACCTACAAGCTCGTCAAAAGTGATAGCTTCAAGTGTGGCTTCCATTAATTTTTTACCTACAAAAGGGTCCCCAATTTGAACTGAAGGTCGTTTACTTTCACTTTCTTCGGTTAATTCTTCAGATGCAAATGTTGCACCATGAATACCGTCACGTCCAGTTTTAAGTCCTACATAAATTACTGAATTTCCTTCACCTTTAGCTGTACCTTTTTGTATCATATCATGGTCAATAACACCGACACACATTGCATTGACAAGTGGATTTCCGTCGTAGCGTTCATCGAATTCGATTTCTCCTGCTGTAGTTGGTATACCAATACAGTTACCATAACCACCAATACCACGGACCACGCCTTTTAATAAGCGTTGATTTTGTTTTACTGATAATTCACCAAATCGTAAACTATTAAGTAAGTTAATGGGTCTTGCTCCAATCGATACGATATCTCTGATGATACCTCCTACCCCAGTAGCTGCGCCTTGATAAGGTTCGATTGCTGAAGGATGGTTGTGAGATTCTACTTTGAAAACCACTGCTTGGTTATCACCAATATCTACAACCCCAGCACCTTCACCTGGTCCCATAAGCACATGTTCACCAGTTGTTGGGAATTGCTTTAAGAATGGCTTAGAATGTTTATAAGAACAATGTTCACTCCACATTACTGAGAAAATACCTACTTCTGTAAAGTTAGGCTCTTTTCCTAAAATTTCACATACCTTATTATATTCTTCATCACTTAAACCCATGTCTTGATATAATTTTTCAAGTTTAATTTCTTCAATACTAGGTTCGATAAACTTAGACATTTTGTTCCCTCCAACTATTTACCATCGCTTCGAATAATTTAACGCCACTATCTGTACCAAGAAGTGTTTCAAGTGCTCTTTCAGGATGAGGCATCATTCCACATACGTTACCTTCTTTATTTACAATACCTGCAATATGTTCATGTGATCCATTCGGATTATCTTCATATGTTAAAATAATTTGATTATTTTCGACTAATTCACTGTACATATCATCTGTACAATAATAATGCCCTTCTCCATGTGCTACAGGATAAACAACAATTTCATTTTCTCCATATAAATTAGTAAAAGGGGTTTGATTATTAACAATTTTCAGTTTTTCATTTCTGCTAATAAATAGATGTGAATCATTATGTAATAAGGCGCCGGGTAATAGTCCTATCTCAGTTAAAATTTGGAATCCATTACATACACCTAAAACGGGTTTACCTTCACTGGCAAAACGTTTCACTTCGCTAATAATTGGAGCGACACTTGCCATAGCTCCTGAACGTAAATAGTCACCAAATGAAAAACCACCTGGAATTAACACCCCGTCAAAACCTTTTAAAGATGTTTCACGATAATCTACATATTCAGCTTCTGCACCTGTTTTAATAGCTGCATTATACATATCTCTATCACAGTTAGATCCTGGAAAAACGAGAACTGCAAATTTCATATTATGCATTCTCCTTTTCATCAACAATTTTATAACTATATTCTTCAATAACCGTATTAGCAAACAACTTTTCACTCAATGTAGTAATAATATTATCAACTGCTTCATCTGTCGCTTCATCAACAGTCATATATAGTACTTTACCTACTCTAATGTCATTGACTTGTTTATATCCTAAGTCGTGTACAGCACGATTTAATGCTTGGCCTTGTGTATCCAATACCTGTGGTTGTAATGTAATGTGAAGTTCAATTGTTTTCATTATTTTAGTTCCTCCAATTTATCTAAAAATGTTTGATACGTATCTATTAAAGAACCTGTATCATTTCTATATACATCTTTATCGAAATTCGTATCTGAATGTTTATCCCAAATGCGACAAGTATCTGGTGAAATTTCATCTGCTAATAAAATATCACCATTTTCAGTTTTTCCAAATTCAACTTTAAAATCTACTAATCTTAAATCCATTTCATTCATTAATTGAATCAATACTTTATTAATATTTTTAGCCATCTCTTTTAATGTCTTTATTTCTTCATCATTAGCAATATGAAGTAACTTGACATGATCATCAGTAATCAAAGGATCATTTAACTCGTCATTTTTGTAAAAGAACTCTACAAGTGGTTCATCAAATACTTGACCTTTTTCAAAACCTAAGCGTTTCGTAATAGATCCAGTTGCAATATTTCTTACAACTACTTCTAATGGTATAATCTTTACTTCTTTAACCAATTGTTCAGTTTCAGAAAGTTGTTTGATAAAATGACTTTCAATGTCATGTTTATTTAAATATTCGAAAATAATTGAAGTAATTCGATTATTCAAACGACCTTTCCCTTCCATCTTATCCTTTTTAGCGCCGTTCCCTGCTGTGACTTCATCTTTATATTCAACTCTTAGCTGATGTTCTGTATCTGTTGAAAATACTCTTTTCGCTTTACCTTCATAAAGTAATGACATTGCTTATTCTCTCCCTTCAAATTGCTTCAACATTTCATTTTCAGTTTCATTAACATTATTCGTGAGAATGGTCATATGTCCCATTTTTCTATCAGGTTTTCGTTCTTTTTTTCCATAGATGTGCACATGCCATTCAGGATGATCGCCAAATTTATCTTCTAATAAGTCTAAATCGCGTCCTAGTAAGTTCATCATTACAGCTGGTTTTAAAATTTCAATCTCTTGGGGTAAATCTTGACCTGTTACTGCCTGGATGTGTGTATCAAACTGAGAATAATCACAAGCTTCAATTGAATAATGTCCAGAGTTATGTGGTCTCGGCGCAATTTCATTTACATATAAGTGATTTGATTTATCAATAAAGAATTCCACAGTGAAAGTGCCGACAAAGTGAACTTTTTCAATTATTTTATTTACTTCTTTTCTCGCTTCTTGTTCTTTACCGCATCTAGCAGGAATAATAGTTTTAAATAGTATTTGATTACGGTGTTCGTTTTCTTGTAGTGGGAAATATGCAATTTGTTTTTGATTACCAATCGTTACAGTTAAAGATACTTCTTGATCGAGCTCCAAGTATTTTTCAGCGACACATTCATGTTTTGAAACAAGTGTTTTAGCTTCTTCAATATTTGAGTCATTTTTTACTAAGATTTGTCCTTTACCATCGTATCCGCCAAATCGTGTTTTTACGATAAACGGAAAACCTAATGTGTCGATTGCTCGATTTAAATCTTTTTCATCTTTTAATGATACATATGGAACAATTTTCGTACCTGCAGATTCTAATGTCTGCTTTTCTGTTAAACGATCTTGTAACAATTCAATTGCTTGATAACCTTGAGGAATATTAAATTGTTGAGTTAATTGTTTAAGTTGTTTAGCAGATATATTTTCAAATTCATAAGTAATAACATCTGATTGTTGCCCCAATTGATTTAATGCTTCTTCATCGTCATACTTTGCATTTATAAAAATATCTGCTACTGATTTACATGGGCTATCTGGATTAGGATCTAAACACGCTACATTAAATCCCATTTTTTGGGCAGATTGTGCCATCATCTTACCTAATTGACCTCCGCCAATAATACCAATCGTTGCTCCGAACTTTAATTTATTGAAGTTCATCTTGCATTTCGCCTACCTTATCTACTAAAGATTGTTCATATTGTTCAAGATGTTTACGAACTGAGTCATTTCCAATACTTAAAATTCTTGCAGCTAAAATACCAGCATTTTTAGCACCAGATTTACCGATTGCTGTTGTAGCAACTGGAATACCACCAGGCATTTGCACGATAGATAATAATGAATCAAGACCTTTTAAACTTTTAGATTCAATAGGTACACCGATTACAGGCAACGTTGTCATTGAAGCAACCATTCCAGGTAAATGTGCTGCACCACCAGCACCAGCAATAATAACGTCATAACCGTTTGTCTGTGCTTCACTTGCAAAATCAAACATTAATTTTGGCGTACGATGTGCTGAAACTACTTTCTTTTCATACGGTATTTCAAATTGTTCTAACATTGCGCAACTTTCTTGCATAATATTCCAGTCTGAGGAACTCCCCATAATAACTGCTACTTTCACTTTGTACACCCTTTCAAAGTTTAAATATAAATCGTATTAGTTGTATATTACACGTATAGCATACCAATGATAAGGTTTGTTTTCAATTAAAAATCGAACTTTATTTAGTTTTTTTTATTTAATTTACGCTTTTTAGCTAAAATTTGACGTTTCTAAGTCATTAAAGTTAATCTATAAGAAGAATATCAATAAACAAGGAGGAATTTTTGTGGTTGCAAAAATTTTAGATGGGAAACAAATTGCAAAAGATTATAGACAAGGTTTGCAAGACCAAGTTGAAGCTTTAAAAGCCAAAGGATATACACCAAAATTATCAGTTATTTTAGTTGGAAATGATGGTGCGAGTCAAAGTTATGTTAATTCTAAAAAGAAAGCTGCTGAAAAAATTGGTATGATTTCTGAAATTGTTCATTTAGATGAAGATACATCTGAAAAAGATGTGTTGAAAGAATTAAATCGTTTAAACAACGATGATTCAGTAAGTGGTATTTTAGTTCAAGTACCTCTACCTAAACAAGTTAGCGAACAAAAAATTTTAGAGGCAATTAATCCAGAAAAAGATGTAGATGGGTTCCATCCATCAAATATTGGTAAATTATACATTGATGAACAGACATTTGTACCTTGTACACCTTTAGGAATTATGGAAATTTTAAAACATGCAGATATTGATTTAGAAGGCAAAAATGCTGTTGTTATTGGCCGCAGTCACATAGTTGGTCAACCTGTTTCTAAATTATTATTACAAGCAAACGCGACAGTAACCATCTTACATTCACGTACTCAAGATATGCATAATCATTTAAAAAATGCAGATGTTATCATCAGTGCAGTAGGTAAACCTGGATTAGTTACTAAAGACGATGTTAAAGAAGGCGCAGTGATTGTTGATGTAGGAAATACTCCTGATGAAAACGGCAAACTAAAAGGTGACGTTGAATTTGAAGAAGTAAAAGAAGTAGCCGGTGCTATTACTCCTGTGCCAGGTGGTGTAGGTCCTTTAACAATTACTATGGTTTTAAATAATACATTATTAGCTGAAAAAATGCGTAGAGGCATTGAATAATTTAAGTTCAAATTTATATTGTTTACACCAAAAAATGCACTCAAAAAGTTAGATTTTATTTCCAACTTTTTGAGTGCATATCAAATTACATTTCGCTCTTTTTTAGTTGTATACTATATTTAAACAGTTACACTTAATTTTGGAACAAATGTTTCATAATGAATCTGTTCTTGAGCTACTCCCATTTCTTTTAATATTTTAATCACTGATTGAATAAATTTAGTACTTCCACACACATATACTTCGCTATCATTATTTACATATTTTTCAAGAGTTTCTTTAGTTAAATAACCTTTTACTTGTCTGTCATATAAATCATATTTCGTGTTGTCATAACGATTTGAAATATCTTTTAAATAAGAAGTAAATGGTGTATCGTTAACATCTCCAGTCACTTGAATAAACTGAGCGTTGCTTCCATTTTCAGCCACCTTATCAAACATTGAAACGAGTGGCGTTACACCAATACCTGCACCAATAAATACTTGTGGTTGATTTTGGTTAGCTATACCAAATGGACCTACTGGAGCTGATAAGTTAATATTATCTCCTTCTTTTAATTCATCATGTAAAATAGTTGAAACTTCACCCTCATGATCTGTAGTAACATCACGTTTTACTGCAAAAGTTAAATGCTTGTTGTCACCATTCACAATTGAATAGTGTCGTTTTGCACGATAAGGCATTTTTTCACTACTTACATCAACTGTAATATATTCTCCAGGCGTGAATTGACTTAAATCATATTTATCTGAAACGACAGTAAAGGCTTTAATATCAGAGGAAAGTTGTTCAATTTTTTCAATTTTAAATGGTTGGAAACCATCCCATAACATTTTACTATAAATGTCTTTTTCAACTTGAATAAATACATCAGCAATTTCTTGATATGCTTTTTTCCAAGTTTGAATAATTGGATCACTATCTTCTAGTCCTAAAACAGCTTTAATTGCCTCAATTAAATTTTCTCCTACGATATCGTATCCAGCTGGTGGTACTTGTAACGCACAATGTTTATATGCAATTTCTTTAACAACTGGCAAAATATTTTCTAAATGATCAATATTAACAGCAGCTGCTAACACACTTTGAGCTAAAGCAGTAGATTGGAATCCTTTTTGTTGGTTAGTTTGGTTAAACATATTTTTTAACTCTGGATGTTGCTGGAACATTCTATTATAAAAATAAGACGTAATTTCTGTTCCTCTCTCTTGTAATACCGGAACAGTTTCTTTTACAATACCTTTTTCTTGTTCTGTTAACATTCAAATCCACTCCCATTTAAAATACTATGTGTAAAATAATTAATTTATCACAAATATATTTTAATACGATACTTATTATAATGTAATACAAATTTTTAAAATTCACAGAAATTTCAATTTACATAAATTTAATATTCATTTACCTTATGTTCATTTATATTTAATCTTGAATGAGCTACATTAGGACTATAGTATGATGTTAAAAATCAGAAATTAAAGTATAGTTAAGTTATTCAAATGACTTATTAAAATCGGAGGTTAACGTAATGAATAAACTCATACAATCTCTTTCAGCTCTCGGTGTCTCCGCTACCCTTGTGACTCCAAATTTAAATGCAGAAGCTACTACAAATCATACTCCACAACTTAAAGGAGTAAACGATATTATTATTGAAAAAGGTCAAGATTATAATGTATTAAATGGAATTAGTGCCTATGATAAAGAAGATGGCGATTTAACACACAAAATTACTGTTGATGGTCACGTGGATACTTCAAAAGTAGGTACATATAAAGTGAAATATAATGTCATCGACTCAGATGGAGCCGAAAAATCATCAACACGCTACATAAAAGTTAAATAAATGTGTCAATTTTCTAAAAAATACGAGATAAATATCTCGTATTTTTTCATTTAATTTCTGTATAAACCCTAGAATTGATAATGTTTCTCAAATATTATCAATTGATTTGCTATTTTTGACATTTTTCACAGAATAGACACATAATTTTAACAAATCTTATATTCCCCGTCATTCCTATTGTTACTAGTTTTTTCCTATTTATTATTGTAATTTTTTTCTAATAAGGTCTTGTAAATATCGCGTAATAAACTAAAATTAATAATAAGCCCTACATTTGTAGTATTAGGAGGTCAAAAAAGTGTCAAAATTTAAGTCGTTGCTTCTTATGTTTGGCACACTAATTTTACTTAGTGGTTGTTCAAACATAGAAGTATTTAATGCAAAAGGGCCAGTAGCAAGTAGTCAGAAGTTCTTGATTATCTATTCAATCATCTTCATGCTTGTTATTGTTGCTGTTGTACTTACTATGTTCGCTGTTTTTATTTTCAAGTATAGTTACAATAAAAATGACGAATCTGGTAAGATGCACCACAATTCTTTAATTGAAACAATTTGGTTTGTGGTACCAATCTTAATCGTAATTGCTTTGGCTATTCCAACAGTTAAAACATTATACGATTACGAGAAACCACCTGAAAGTAAAGAAGACCCATTAGTTGTCTATGCAGTTAGTGCCGGATATAAATGGTTCTTTGCTTATCCAGAACAAAAGGTTGAAACAGTGAATACATTAACTATTCCTAAAAACCGTCCAGTTGTATTTAAATTACAATCTATGGATACAATGACTAGTTTCTGGATTCCTCAATTAGGTGGTCAAAAATATGCCATGACTGGCATGACAATGAATTGGACTTTAACAGCCGATCAAACTGGTACATTCAGAGGACGTAACTCTAACTTTAATGGTGAAGGTTTCTCTCGCCAAACATTTAAAGTTCACTCTGTAGACCAAAAAGATTTCGATGCTTGGGTTAAAGATGCTAAAAGTAAGAAAACTATTAGCCAAGATGAGTTTGATAAACAACTCTTACCAAGTACTCCAAATAAAGAATTAACATTTAGTGGTACTCACATGGCATTCGTCGATCCTGCAGCTGATCCAGAGTATATCTTCTATGCATATAAACGTTACAACTATACTCAAAAAGATCCTAACTTCGTTGCTGAAAAAGATCTTTATAAAGATGTAACAGATAAACCTCAAAAACCAGCTCGTAAGGTAACAGTTACTAATGTCAACTATCCTCGTCATGGTATGAAGCCAATGATTTTAGGCAACAATGACCCTTACGATAGTGAGTTTAAAGATGAAGAAACTCACAATGCTAAGGAAATGGAAAAAATCAATGAAGGAGCTAAAGACGATAATGCGTCTAAGCTTCAGAGTAAAGCAGATAATGATCATGGAGGTGGACATTAATGAATTTTCCATGGGATGAATTACTCGTTAAAGGTAACTGGATGATTACTATGGCACAAATTGGTGCCCCATTCTTAGTTATCGGTTTAATTGCAGTAATTACTTATTTCAAATTATGGAAATATCTATACAAAGAATGGTTCACATCCGTAGACCATAAAAAAATCGGTTTAATGTACTTAATTTGTGCAGTATTAATGTTCGTTCGTGGTGGTATTGATGCGTTATTACTTCGTACTCAATTAACTATTCCAGATAATACTTTCTTGGAATCAAATCACTACAATGAAATTTTTAGTACGCACGGCGTTATCATGATTATCTTTATGGCTATGCCATTCGTTTTCGGTTTATGGAACGTTGTTGTTCCTTTACAAATTGGGGCTCGTGATGTGGCATTCCCTGTAATGAACAACATTAGCTTCTGGTTATTCTTTGTTGGTATGATTTTATTTAACCTATCATTTATCGTAGGTGGATCACCAGCAGCTGGTTGGACAAACTATGCTCCACTAGCAGGAGAATTTAGTCCTGGCCCGGGAGTTAACTACTACTTAGTAGCAATTCAAATTTCAGGTATAGGTACCTTAATGACAGGTATCAACTTCTTTGTAACAATACTTAGATGTAAAACGCCTACAATGAAGTTTATGCAAATGCCTATGTTTACTGTAACTACTTTTATTACGACATTAATCGTAATTTTAGCATTCCCAGTATTCACAGTTGTTCTTGCTTTAATGACAGCTGATAGAGTATTTGGAACTCATTTCTTTACAGTAGCAGATGGCGGTATGCCAATGCTATGGGCAAACTTCTTCTGGGTATGGGGGCACCCTGAAGTTTATATCGTTATCTTGCCTGCATTTGGTATTTATTCAGAAATTATTCCAACATTTGCTCGTAAACGTTTATTCGGTCACCAAAGTATGGTGTGGGCAACTGCTGGTATCGCGTTCTTAAGTTTCTTAGTTTGGGTTCACCATTTCTTCACAATGGGTAATGGTGCTTTAATCAACTCATTCTTCTCAATCTCAACAATGTTAATCGGTGTACCTACCGGGGTTAAATTATTTAACTGGTTATTAACATTATATAAAGGACGTATTACTTTTGAGTCACCAATGTTATTCTCATTAGCCTTTATCCCTAACTTCTTATTAGGTGGGGTTACTGGTGTAATGTTAGCAATGGCATCAGCTGACTATCAATATCACAACACTTATTTCTTAGTAGCTCACTTCCACTATACATTGGTTACCGGTGTAGTATTTGCCTGCTTAGCTGGTTTAATCTTCTGGTATCCTAAGATGATGGGTTACAAATTAAATGAAAAATTAAATAAATGGGCATTCTGGTTATTCATGATTGGATTTAACGTATGTTTCTTACCACAATTCATTCTTGGTTTAGACGGTATGCCACGTCGTTTATACACTTACATGCCATCTGATGGTTGGTGGTTATTAAACTTCATCTCAACTATCGGTGCATTAATGATGGCAGTCGGCTTCCTATTCTTAGTAGCAAGCATTATCTACAGCCACATTAAATCTCCACGTGAAGCTACTGGAGATAACTGGGATGGTTTAGGTCGTACTTTAGAGTGGTCAACAGCTTCTGCTATTCCACCTAAATACAACTTCGCAATCACTCCAGATTGGAATGACTATGATACATTTGTTGATATGAAAGAACATGGTCGTCATTTCTTAGACAACCACAACTACAAAGACATTCATATGCCAAACAATACACACACTGGTGTATTTATGAGTATATTCATGTTAATTGGTGGTTTCTTCTTAATCTTTGAAACTATCATTCCATTCCTAATTTGTGTAGTCGGTATCTTAGGAACTTTAGTTTACCAAAGTTTCGTACAAGATCATGGTTACCATATTCCAGCTTCTGAAGTTGCTGAAAACGAAGCACGCTTAAGAGAAGCACGTATTAAAGAAAGGGAGGCTGTAGGTCATGAGTCATGATACAAACACTATTGATTCACGTACGCATGAAGGTCAATTGAATAAACTTGGCTTCTGGATTTTCCTTACAGCCGAATTTGCGTTATTCGGTACCCTATTTGCAGCGTTATTAACGTTGCAACATGGGGGAAGTTATGGTGGTAAAATGACAACTGAGTTGTTTGAATTACCGCTTGTCCTAATTATGACATTTGCCTTATTAATTAGTTCTTATACTTGTGGTATTGCAATTTACTACTTACGTAAAGAAGAAAAAGGCAAAATGATGTTTTGGATGATTTTAACAGTACTTTTAGGTTTAGTATTCGTAGGATTTGAAATTTATGAATTTGCACACTATGCTTCTGAAGGTGTAACACCTAAAGTTGGATCATATTGGTCAAGTTTCTTCATCCTATTAGGTACTCACGGTGCCCACGTTTCACTAGGTATCGGTTGGATCATTTGTTTATTAATTCAAATCGCAACTCGTGGTTTAAATAAATTCAATGCTCCAAAATTATTTATAGTAAGTTTATACTGGCACTTCCTAGATGTTGTATGGATCTTCATCTTTACTGCCGTATATATGATAGGGATGGTGTATAGCGGATGAACACAATTGTAAAACATACAGTTGGCTTTATTGCCTCAATCGTTTTAACGTTATTAGCAGTTTTTGTAACTCTATACACAAACATGACATTCCATGCTAAAACAACAATTATCTTTGGTTTTGCTTTCATCCAAGCTGCATTACAACTATTAATGTTCATGCACTTAACTGAAGGTAAAGATGGACGTTTACAATCTGCCAAAGTTATCTTTGCGATTATTATTACTTTAATCACAGTTATTGGTACTTATTGGGTTATGCAAGGTGGACATTCTCACCACTTATAATTCAATACCTACCCTACAAAAAAGCCTGTATGAGTCATTAAAGACTCATACAGGTTTTTTTTGGTTTATATTATTTATTAATTTAGGTATGATAATTTATAAAAAGAAGGAAATGTATTTGGAGGGTTATTCATGGCATTACCGATTATTATTGATACTGATCCAGGTATAGATGATGCAGCAGCAATTGCTCTAGCATTATCACATTCAAAGTTTGATGTTAAAATGATTTCCACTGTAAACGGAAATGTAGGAGTTGAGAAAACCACAGCAAATGCTTTAAAATTAAAAGCCTTTTTCAATAGTGATGTCCCTGTACATAGAGGCGCATCTCAACCATTAATAAGTGAGATACAAGATGCTAGTCATATTCATGGAGAAAGTGGCATGGATGGATATCAATTCCCTCCAATTTCTACTTCAGATTTAGCATCTTCTCATGCTGTGGAAGCTATGAAAAAGATATTATGTGAGTCTGATGAACCTATTACTCTTGTAACTTTAGGTCCTTTAACTAATATTGCTTTACTTTTTAATACGTATCCTAAATGTAAAAACTATGTTAAAGAAATTATTATGATGGGTGGTAGTACTGGCAGAGGTAATGTCACTCCCCTAGCTGAATTCAATATTTATTGTGATCCTGAAGCAGCACATATCGTTTTTAATGCCGGTTTACCGTTAACGATGATTGGATTAGATTTAGCACGTCATTCTTTATTTACTTATTCTTATTTAGACACTCTTAAAGATGAAAATAAAACAACACAAATGTTGTATAATATTTTTCAACACTATCGTGGTGAAGATTTTAAAGATGGAATAAAATTATATGATGCATTTACAATTCTTTATCTACTTAATCCTGAGAATTATGAAATAAAAGAAGCAAATGTACAAATTGAATTAAACGGTACACTCACTCGTGGTGCTACTGTCGTCGATTTTGAATCTCCCTATCCTAACTGTTCTGTAGTCTTATCAAGCATAAATGAGCATTATAAAAAAATATTTTTAGAAGCATTAAAAAAATAAAATGATATGTAACATAATTAAAGTGAATGATATAGAGTTCATTTTGAATTCGTCCTCCTATCCTAGTTCTGAATCCCAACTTGCGTTGGGTATAGCCTTTCTTTATGAAAGTTTCTTTGTTGGGGCCACTAGAATTGAAAAACTCTTGATACACGTACATTGTCTATACAGTCATTGACTGCCAACTTATTAAAATTGCCTGAGACAACTCATTGATATACTCTCTTCAAAGTTTTCATGTTTTTAATATCTACTTTGAAAAGAGCATATCATCATAATGTCTCAGGCTCTTTTTTTGTTATTAAGTTTTACTCTTATTGATAATAAGATTGTTGATTTAGTATCTTATGATAAATATATGAGATTCGATTTTCATTTGAAATTTTAGAATTATCGCCTATATTGGAAGCCAGTACTATCACATATCGTTGATTGAAATAGACAGTAACTATTTGTCCATAGAAAACGCCATTAATTCTATTATATTGTGGTGTAACATAAAATCCGTATCGATAAGATTCAGGATATATTGTTGTTCCTAATTGCTGAGTAAGTGGTACTGACACTGATTCACTAAAAATATTATTATTTTGTAAATTATTTACTAAATGGGCCATATCATATGTTGTCATATATAAATTACCCGCTCCATAATATTGATCTAGTATTTTGGGTTTCATAGCAGTTAGTTTACCGTCAATCATTTTATATCCTGTAGCCATATATTTTTTAAATGGTTTTTCATTAAAGAAAGCACTATTTTGTAAACTAAATGGTTGTGCTAAATCATCATAATAATTTGCTGCATAGGATTTGTGAGTGACTACTTCTATTACTTGAGCAAGCACTAAGTAGTTTGCGTCATTATATAAGTGTTTATGATAAAATTTTTCATCAATTCCCCTCGCTTGTATTGCATGTACTGCCCCATCAAGACTTTTAGTCTTAGGAGAGGCTTCAAACTTATATAGTCCACTTCTATGTAATACTAAGTCTTTTAAGGTTATCGTTTTAGTCGTTTTAAACCAAGGTAAATATTTAGTGACAGGATCATTTATATTCACCTTATTTTCGTTTTCTAATTTTTTTAGAATTAATCCAGTTGTAAACTTCTGCGCTGAACCAATTAAATACATAGTATTTGCTGAATTTTTAATTTTATGACGGAAGTTTTGATATCCGTATCCTTTATCCAACTTCAGTTTGCCATTCTCAAGAACTGTAACTCCCCCATTAAAATGAATCGTTTTTAAATATTCATCAATATTTTTGATATGTGGTTCTTCGACTTCAGTTGTCTTTAGATGTGACAATTTCGATACGTGCTGGTCTCTTTTTTGCAAATAAGTTTTGTTATCATTAATTTTGTTATATTCTATGTCTTTATGATTTGTTTTATATACTTTCATTATGAATATAGCGAATAATGTTACTAAGATGATTAAAACTATGATTAATGTCAATATTTCTATTCTTTTTTTCATTTGCTGCCTCATTACAATTTAATAAAATGTATTAAATTTACGCTATTTTATCAAATTATTATTCTTTCAATAAATTATATTATATATTACATTTTCTAAAATATCATCTTATATATATTACTCCAACTATTTTTTATTGTATTATTCTTTAGCCTGATAAAGTGAATTTTTAAAGCTATTTTCATCTTAATTAAAATTTTTAATCATCATCTTTTTCTAATGAAATTAAGTTGTAATTTTAGTCAATTAGTAATACAATTTATGGCTATGGGAGTAATAAATATTATTCTTTTATATTAAAGTGGTATGATTAAGTTAGCATATTAACTTAATCTTTTTAATAAATACGTATAGGAGCACATAATTATGAATCGTTTTTTAAAATATTTCATGATGCTATTAACATTATTACTTATTATTGTTCCTGTCATTTTTATTGTCAATATATATCATCATTCTGAGAATGCCTTGCAATCTTCATATAATAAATCTGATGCAAAACGTCATTCTACTTTAAGAAATAGCAAAATTAATCCTTCTAAAGATGCGGTCTCAATATTGTTTCTTGGCATAGATGATAATGAAGGTAGACGTAAAAATGGTCAAACTACTGAACATTCAAGAACTGATTCAATGATTTTAGCAACACTTAATCCCAATAAACAACAAATCCGTTTATTAAGTATTCCTCGTGATACAATCAGTTATATTCCTAAAGTAGGCTATTATGATAAAATTACGCATGCACATGCCTATGGTGGCCCTATTGCTGCTATGGATACTGTTGAAGCCACACTTAATGTCCCTGTCGACTATTATATTCGAATTAATATGGATGCCTTTGTTCAAGCGGTAGATAAATTAGGTGGCATTTATTACGATGTACCTTATGATTTAGATGAACCTAACACAGATGACACTGGAAGAATCAAAGTTAAAAAAGGTTATCAAAAATTAAATGGTGATGAAGCTTTAGCTGTCGCACGAACACGTCATCACGATTCAGATTTAAAACGTGGCGAGAGACAAATGGATTTAATCAAAATTTTATTCCAAAAAGCAAAAAATTTAAATTCATATGATAAATTAGATGAACTCGTTCAAATTGTAGGTAAAAATGCTAAACATAACCTAACAACTGAAGAAATTAAATTCATCGCTTCAATTTATTTATCTGATAATATAGATTTTAAAAAGTCTCAACTTAAAGGAGACAATGATTATTTAAATGGTATCTATTATTATAATCCTAGTATCAAGAGTATATTAAAATATTCAAATCTATTGCGTTCTGATTTAGGACTATCTAAAATAACAGATAAGAATGATCTATTGGATGAAAGAGTCATTAAACATTATGGCAATCTAGTACCGTTAACACCTATTGATTCATCTCTATTACAAAATAATCAAAAAGACACAACAAAAGATGAAAACAATACTCCAAATAATGATGCTAATCATTCCATTCAGTCACAGTCAGAACAAAACACATTTAATGATTCTATGGATCAACAAAATCAAACGAGTAATCAAGTCAATAGCAACAATTCAGACAACTCAAACGACTTCAACAATCAAAATGAAATGAATCAATTATATTAATTTGAGAGGAGCACGTAGAATGTCACGCAAAACATACGAAAAGATTGCTAATATTAATGGCATGTTTAACGTATTAGAACAGCAAATTATTCATAGTCAAGATATGGCTTTATTCAGAAGTGAATTCTTTTACGTTAATCATGAACATCGTGAAAACTATGAGGCATTATTAGTATATTATGGTGAAAATTCAGTGAATCCAGTTGTAAATGGAGCTTGTTACATTGTTGCTTTACCTGAAATTTTTAATAAAGTAGATGTATTTGAATCTGATTTACCATTTTCATGGGTATATGATGAGAATGGAATTACGGAAACAATGCAAAATATCAGTATTCCTCTGCAATATTTAATTGCAGCTGCTTTAGAGGTTACAGATGTCAATCTATTTAGACCTTCTGGTTTCACTATGGGTATGAACAACTGGAATATTGCTCAACTAAGGATTTTTTGGCAATATTGTGCGATTGTTCGCCAAGAAGCTTTATAATTTATTCTCCTTTTTACTTTTTAGTGAAAAGGAGTTTTTTATTAATTTAAATAATATAGAATGATTTTATACAATAATTGAGCTTTTTTATTTAATTTAAGAAAGTAGGTAGATTTCATATGTTTAAAGAAGTAATTAATCACTCTATGCTTTCTGATTGTTTTGAAATTAGAAAGTCAGTTTTTGTAGAAGAGCAAGGGGTTCCATTAGAAAACGAATTAGATACATTCGAAAATACTTCTACTCATATTATTGGATATCATGACCATCGTCCATTTGCTTATGCACGATTTCGTTCATATGAAGATGGTATAAAAGTAGAACGTGTAGCAATTTTAAAACCTTATCGTAATAAAGGATTTGGTAAAAAATTAATGAAAACGATTGAGCATATTGCAAAACGAAAACATCATCATAAGCTAATTCTAAATGCACAACTACAAGCTAAACAATTTTATGAAAAACTAGGCTATATTAGTATTGGCCTTCCTTTTCAAGAAGAAAATATTACTCATATTAAAATGTATAAAATAATTTAATTATATTGCCCACTACTTAAAAATTATAAATACCCGCTAGTTATTTATAAGAAAAATTAAAATTAGTTTACAAAACAGTTAAAAATGATTACTCTTAATTTTCTTCACGTTATAATAAAAATGTATAATAAAAAGAGGAGTAACTATTATGACGAAAAAATTTAGCTTTAAATTCCCATCAATGATCGCACTTACTTTATTTGGTGCAGCATTTACTACACATCATGCTGAAGCTGCAGAAAACAAACAAGATACTGCTAATAATGTAATTGATAATCAACAAAATATTAAAAATGCCAATGTAGCCAAAGATCAAGTCAGTAACGCAGCTCAAAATGTTTCTGGAGTGCAAACTTACCAAGATCCTACATTAGTAAAATCAAATACTACTAATAATACATACACATATGATGCAAAATTAGATAACTTAAATCAATCAACTTTATCTCAAAATAACTCATCACGTTCTAATCCTAATGATGCAGTTAAGAACAATAAAACAATTTCAAATTATCAATCTGATAATACAAAATATAATAATAACGAAGTAGCTACTACCTCTACTACTTCGACTAATTCAACTAAATTAGAAACTTTAACAGATTCTAATAATAAATTAATTTCAAATCATGTGACTACTGAAGCACAACCAACTCATAATGAAAGTACTCAATATTCAAATACACAAAAGACAAATACAAATGAAGCTCAAACAACATCAAACAATGTAGATAGTCAACATAATGAAATACAAAAAACTCAATTAATTAATACTACTCAATTAAATAATACTTCTGATAATAACAATCAACCAAAAACAAATAGTAATGTTGCAACGACAACGAAGAATGATGACAATAATAATGTATCATCATCTTCTACTTCAAAAAATCAAAATATAACTAATACATTATCAAATAAAGAAAACAGTCTTGCAGTTAATAGTGATGATTCTAAACTAAAATCTACTGATACTCACTCTTCACCTGCTGTACGTACATATAGTACAACTTTAAATGATAGTAGTGTTCAAAATAATACTAAGACTGATAATACAGCATCAACCACTCAATCAAGTGCGGATGCTGTGTCTAACTCTACTGTATCAGTTCACAAAGGAGTAGGTGGAAAAGGCGGTCCGGCAACCGTAAGTACGTATTCAACTACTTCTTCATTACCTAAATATGTACCGCAAGTTAAATCTTCAATTAATAACTATATTCGCTCAAAAAATTTACAAGCACCAAAGATTGAAGAAAATTACACATCTTACTTCCCTAAATATGGTTATCGTTATGGTGTTGGAAACCCTGAAGGAATTGTTGTACATGATACTGCCAATGAAAACTCAACAATTGATGGAAAAATCAACTATATGAAAAACAACTATACAAATGCTTTTGTGCACGCATTTGTAGATGGTAACCGTATTGTCGAAACTGCCCCTACTGATTACTTATCTTGGGGTGCAGGACCATATGGAAATAATCGTTTTATTAATGTTGAAATTGTTCATACACACGATTATGCTTCATTTGCACGATCAATGAATAACTATGCAGATTATGCTGCTACACAATTACAATATTATGGATTAAAGCCGGATAGTGCTGAATACGATGCTAAAGGTACTGTTTGGACTCATTATGCTATAAGTCGTTACCTAGGTGGCACAGATCATACTGATCCACATGCTTACTTTAGTAACCATAACTATAGTTACGACGAATTATATGATTTAATAAATGAAAAATATTTAATTAAGATGGGCAAAGTTGCACCATGGGGTACAACATCTATAAACAACTCATCTTCTACTACTAAACCAAGTAAAAGTAATCAGACACTAGCGGTAAAATCTAATAGTGGTTTAGCTCAGATTAAAACAAATAATAGTGGTCTTTATACTACAGTGTATGACTCAAAAGGAAAATCAACTAATCAAGTTCATAATACTCTTGCAGTTACAAAATCTGCTCAACTTGGTAACGATAAATACTATTTAGTTTCGGATTATAATAGTGGTAAATTATATGGATGGGTTAAACAAGGTGAGACTATTTATAATACTGTAAAACCAAAAGTAAATATAAATGAATCTTATAATATTAAACCTGGAACGACTCTATACACTGTACCTTGGGGTAATTATAATCAAATTGCTGGAACAGTATCTAAATCAAATCATTCTCCATTTAAAGCAAGTGCGTCACAACAAGTAGGTAAATCAACTTACGTATATGGTTCAGTAAATGGTTTAACAGGTTGGGTAAGTAAATACTATTTAAGTGATATTCAAAAACAAGCGAATAAAACTAATGTGCTTAATATTTCTCAATTAAATAATACTTTAGGCCAAGTAGCTAAAAATAATAATGGCGCTTACACAACAGTATATGACTCATCTGGAAAATTAAATCCTTCTATTAATGGCAATACGTATCGTGTAACTAAAAAAGCAACATTAAATAATAAAGACTTTTATTTAATTTCTGATTTTAATGGTAAACAATTACGTGGTTGGATTCCATCTTCAGAAATTAATATTCAAACCACTACACCTATAAATGATGGCATTAAAAACTATAATATTAAAGGAAATAGTAATATATATGAAACACCTTGGGGTGGTTCGTCTCAAATAAAAGCAACGGTTCCTTCAAAAGGAGATGTTCTAAAATCTATAGATGCCTTAAAAGTAGGATCAAATACTTATCTTCACGGTGTTGTCAATAATATTTGGGGTTGGATTTTAGCAGATGATGTTCAAGCTACAAAAACTAATCAAACAACAAGCAGTGTTCAAACTGTATCAAAAATTGCTCAAGTTAATTCAACAAATAATGGTATACGCTCAAGTATTTACGACACAAAAGGTAAGCATGCAGAGCAGTATGCTAATAAGACATATATTGTAACTAAAGAAAAAGTATTAGATGGTAATACATATGTTTTATTATCTAGTACTTCTGGAAGTACACCATTAGGTTGGTATAATATTAACGATTTAAATATTAAAAATCTAGATAAAGAACAAAAAGTGAAAGGTACTTATACTGTTAATCAAAATAACAAGGGCTTATATACTATTGCCTGGGGTACTAATCAACAACGATTAGATAAAAATAATATTGCTAACCAGACTTTCAAAGCATCTAAATCAACAATTGTTGATGGCGAAACTTATTTATATGGTACAGTTAACGGTCAAACTGGTTGGATTGCGTCAAAAGATTTAACAGATGCTTCATCTGTAGATACAGCAGAAGACTATAATGATGATTTAGTTATAACTAATAGTAATAGCTTCTATTATGACGATCCTACTTCAGCCAAAGCATATACACTTAAACCATTTAAAGAACAAATTTTTAAAGTGTCTAAAAGAAAAGTAGTTAATGGGATCACTTGGTACTACGGTACGTTAAGTAATGGTAAATCTGTATGGATTAAGAAAAGCGATTTACAACAACAATTAGTTAAACAATCTAAAAACTATAGAACACTTGATGACGTCACTAAAATTCAACAAAATGTATATGGCGCACCACCACAAGTTCAACGTAATAATAGCGGTTGGTCGAATGCAACATATAGTGAAATTAAAAATGCTATGAACACAAAAACACTTGCCCAAGATCCAACTTTAAAATATCAATTTTTACGTTTAGATCGTCCACAATCATTATCTGTAGATCGTTTAAATCGACTACTAAAAGGCAAGGGAGTGTTCGAAAATCAAGGTCAAGCGTTTGCTAATGCTGCAAAATTGACAGGTGTTAATGAAGTTTACTTAATTGCACATGCTTTACTTGAAACAGGTAACGGCCAGTCTCAACTTGCCAAAGGTGCAAATTTAGTTAATAATCAAGTAGTTTCTAATTCCCCTACTAAATTCTATAATGCATATGGTATCGGAGCTTATGATTATGCTCCACTTGTAAATGGAATTAATTACGCAAAGCAATCTGGCTGGAATAGTATTTCTAAAGCCATTATTGGTGGTGCTAAGTTTATTGCTCAAGATTATATTAAATCTGGGCAAAATACACTTTATAAAATGCGTTGGAATCCTGATCAACCTGGTACACATCAATATGCTACTGATATTAATTGGGCAAATATAAATGCTCAAGGTTTAAAATATTTATATGATCAAATTGATTCAATTGGTAAATATTTTGAAATACCAGTATTTAATAAATAATAATACAATGAAATAAAACTGAATTCATTCTTAATTCAGTCATCAGCTATTAGTACGTTAAAAGCCTCTGAGACACTTAATTATGTCTCAGAGACTTTTTATATTTTTATATCTCTAAATTTTATATTTAATACAAACACCCATCTTATTGTACTATGTTTTAAAGAACAATAAGATGGGTGCTACTATTAAATGTACAAATGACGACTATTAAGTTTATTTAAAAGATGATTCAAATTATTGATTTCCTCTTCTGTTAAACATTGGCATCTTGCTTCAATTAATTCACATCTTGCTGTATTGATTTGTTTAATTAAATCTCTAGCTTCAGTTGTTAAACATAAATCCTTACAACGTAAATCTTCGTGTGATTGTTGACTTGTGATATAACCTTTATGAACTAATTTCTTTATCCAACGAGACACAATGGATTGCTCTCTACTAATCTTCATAGTTAAATCGTATTGTGATAATCGATCATAATTATAAAGAATTCTTAATAATTCTAGTTGATCATTTGTTATGTCAGTCCGTTGGCCAAAGCGTCTATTTACTAAGTTCAAATCATTATTTGTTAGGGTAATAAGTTTTTCTAGTTGATTATACATAGTTGTTCTACTCCACTCTAGTAATTGTTTATATTATAAAGTTAATTTTATAATTAAACAATACTATTCAATAAATTGACTAAATTCATTTTTAAATATAGTATGACCTATTCATTTTAAATAATTTCTTTACGGAATTGAGGTTTTAATAATTAAATCATATAAATAAAAATATGATATGATAATTATATTCTATTTCAAAGTAATGAGGTCACATTACTTTAAGTGATTATATTTAGAGGTGTAAATATGAAATTATCATTAAATTCAAATTCTAAATTTTTAAGAGCGCCAAGTATTCGACAATTTTCAAGTCGAATAAAAAATATTGACGACTGTGTTAATTTAACCATTGGACAACCTGATTTTCCAATGCCTGATGTGGTTAAACAAGCATATATTAATGCAATAAACGAAAATAAAACAAGTTATTCACATAACAAAGGACTTACTGAAACGCGTCAAGCGATTAGTCAATATTTTAAACGTAGATATGGATTTTATTATAGCGAAGAAGAAATTATTGTTACAAATGGTGCAAGTGAAGCGTTAGATACATCACTAAGAAGTATTATCGAACCTGGAGATGAAATTTTAATTCCTGGCCCTATTTATGCTGGATATATCCCATTAGTTGAAACTTTAGGTGGTAAACCTATTTATATTGATACCACACATTCTGATTTTAAGGTGACACCTGAGCTAATTGAAGCCCACTTTACCAATAAAACTAAAGCAATTTTATTAAATTACCCTACTAATCCAACTGGTGTTATATTAGAGCGTTCGGAAGTTGAAGCACTTATTCAGTACTTAAAAACTAAAGAAGTCTTTATTATAAGTGATGAAATCTACGCTGAAAATACGTTTACAGGTAAACATACTTCTTTTGCAGAATATGAGAAGATTCGTGAACAACTATTACTCATTGGTGGCTTAAGTAAATCACATTCAGCTACAGGTATTCGTATTGGATTTTTAATTGGCCCTGAATACTTAATTGAAAAATTAACCTTCATGCATGCATATAACTGTATTTGTGCCAATGTCCCTGCTCAAATTGCTTGCATCGCTGCATTAAATGAAGGCTTAGAAGCACCAAAATATATGAACGAGGCTTATATTGAACGTCGCGATTATTTAAAAGCTAAATTGTTATCTTTAGGATTCGAACTTGAAGCCCAACCTGAAGGTGCATTTTACATTTTTCCAAGTATTAAACGATTCACTAATAATGATTTTGACTTTTGTGTAAATGTACTTGAAGAGGCACATGTAGCGATGGTTCCAGGCTCTTCTTTTACTAATATAGGAAAAGGCTATATTCGTATTTCTTACGCTTATGAAATGAGCGTCTTAAGAGAAGGAATGCGACGTTTAGAATTATATTTAAAAGAACACTATCCTAATGTGTTAGATAATTAAAAAAAACGCAAGATTGACTAAGTGGACTGACCCCAATTAGTGGGAATGATATAAAAACACTTTCGTTGAATTCATATTAAAATGAATCATGCGGAGGT
>NZ_JBXWKZ010000007.1:0-67110 GCF_058191515.1 Staphylococcus sp. CoH_129_LAB_1
ATTCAAAAAATTAAAATTGAACGGTTTAGTTAAGTAATGCTTATTTTATTTGTAAATGCTTGACTAATCGTAGGAAAAAGGGTGGGACAGAATTCTTTTTGAATTCGTTGGCCCACCCTGAGTCTTAAACTTCAATATAGAGACTTTCGTTTTAAAAGTCTTTATATTGAAGCACCAGGACTGAAATTAAAAATGTTTTTTTATAATCTTATTTTTAATTCGATCCTTGACTACTAATATGCTAAAAACCTCTGAGATTTCTATTTTCTTCCTAATCTTTACTAATATTATACATTTAATTTCTTTTGATATCTTACTTGTCTTTTAAGTGGATGATATTTACTTAGTTCAGGTAGTTCAAAGTAATCAAATAATGACATTCCAATTTTTTCCATTACTTTTCTAGAGGCTAAATTCCCCTCAGCAGTAAGGCTGTATACTTCTTCTATTCCTTTTTCTTTTGCGTATTCTAAAACACCCTTAGCACCTTCAGTAGCGATACCATTCCCCCATACTTCAGGAATAAGTCGCCATCCAATTTCATATATAGGTAAATTTTCAAAAGGATATTTACTATCCTGTGGTAAGTAGTTTAATCCTATATATCCTAGCCATGCTCCCGTCTCTTTAAGTTCAACAGCAAACAACCCAATTCCTTTTTCTTTTAAAATACCATCCATTCGCTGCATATCTAATTCAGAACGTCTATAACTTAATAGACTTGGAAAATAGCGTCTTACCTGAGGATTTGCATTCATTTTTTGAAAAGATAATAAGTCTTCTTTCTCCCAATCACGCAATCTCAATCTTTCTGTTTCTATATAAACAACCATTTATCCACACTCCATTATCAAAATACAATTATGAAAAAAGTGTGGCATGGAGATTTAACCATAACACACTTCGTATCATTCATTTTGATTAAAAGGTTATTAAGCTTTTGAAATATAACTTATTAATTCAATATGTACTGGAATTTCTTTTAACTTATTACGTTGATTTTTGGGTGCTACAAATGTTGCATCGATATAATCATTACGATGATTAAGTTTAAAAGTAGCTACAAAAGTATCACTTTCTGATTCAAAATTTGGTAAATGTGCTACAACACGTTTAATGTCTCCAGTTGAATTCGTTACTGTACGTCCAGTAATATTTTCAATCTCTTTACCTAATTCTGGAAGTGTAATGTCACGTCCCTCTAGGATTTGAAAATCATATTCATGCATAGTTATCTCTCCAATACTATAAATTATGTGCTAAATTTCATTATTATATTTTTAAATTTTATTTTCAAATATATGGACATTATATTTAAAATGTATTTAAATACTATTACCCTTCTTATTCTATCACCAAACCTGTAGTCATTTAAAACTCGTATTAGTCACTCTCTGCGGAAGAACTAGAACTTGTAGTGTCACTTGATTGTTCGCTATTTGAGCCACTACTTTGTTTTTCAGTACTACTAGAATTTTCATTTGATGAATTCGCTTGATTTGAGTCATCCTTTTTGGCTTTTTCAGTCTCTTGTTTAACTGATTCTTTTGCAACAGAACTATCTACTTCTTTTTGTAACTTTTCTCGTTGTGTATTGAGCTTTTCTTTTTGTTTCTCTAGATTACCTTTTTCCTTTTTTAAATCTTTATTTTCTTTTTCTAGCTGTTTAATATCATTTTCTAAAGACACTCTTTCTTCACTTTTACCACACGCAGTCAACATTAAAGACATTGATAGTAAAAGTACAATCCACTTCTTCATTTATTTCTCCTTTAAATATATATCAATAACATTTATTTTAACATGAAATGTGGCTTGATTCATTTTATTATTTTAAGTCTTTTTTCATTTTAACATGAGTAACACGATATCCTCGTTCATGGTTGATATGAATCATTTGTTCATTATTCATATCAACTGTGCTTTCGATAGAATGAGCACCTTGTTCTATCGCCCATTGTTCTAATGATAATTTTAGGTTTGTGGCTATTCCACTATTTCGAAAATCAGGGTGTGTATATATCATTTCAATAGTTACTACTTTCGTACTCATTTCAATATGACCCCAAATAAAAGCAGCTAGTTTTCTATAATCATGATTTGATTCAATAACGTAAATAATATCTTGATTCATTTTTAATCTTCTCTCAATTATTTCTTGTCTTAAAGCTATTGAAAGTATTGTAGCATGATAGTTTGATACACTTTTTTCTAAATAGTATTCATGTATACTTGCAATATTTTCAATTAATTGATAATCAGTAATTGAAAGAATTCTCATTTCGTATTCTCCCTATTTATACATTATATTCTTTACATAACTATGATATGATTATCCATATTTAATACGTCATAATCAATTTTAAGGGGATAATAAATGAAATCGACTGCAACATTAGCACGTGAAAACAATGTAAAATCAATGCGCTTAAATAATACTGATCGAGAGATTTTTGAAAACTACATGACTTACATTAGAGCAGATTTACGTGTAAATCCTCATGATAGCGAGTTGATGCTCAATCGTATTTTGAAGGAGTTACTAGCTGCGGAGGATGATGGAACTTTAGCTTTGGAATTTTTTGATCATGATCCAAAAGCACACGCTAAAAAACAACTTAAATCCCTGCCAAATGAAACATTTAAAAATATTGTTAAATCTATTTTTAGAAATTTTATTTTTTTAATAGGTATATTCTTTTTCTTTAAGGGATTTATCGGTTTTTTCGTTCCTGATAATCATAATGAAGTATATTTATACACCTTTCCTGTTACGCTCATCATTGGTTTAGCTATTATATTTCTTTTTATTTTAGTCGTTTTTAAAACGGTTCAATTACAGTGTTTTAATGATTCTCATTGGATATGGTGGTTTAATTACTGTATTATCGCATTACTAGTGGTCGCACTGTTTTATGTGTTTTTTATTCCACAGTCATTTTTGGCATATGGACCTAGTATTCAAATCAATAATTGGGCATTTATTATCATCTCACTAATTATTACACCTATTGCTTTCTATATAGAACATCATTTTGTTGATGAAGATTCAAATACCGTTTTGTAGAAGCAATTAAAATATTAAATAAACGCCTGGACCATAATAATAGAAATTTTTAATATGGTCCAGGCGTTTGTACCCAGCTTTTTTCAATTCTAATGGATTCCAAGCAAAGAGACTTTCATAAAGAACGTTTACGTCAACACAAGTTAATATTCGATGCTTGAGTGGGTGATGAATTCAAAATGAATTCTTTCCCACTCTTTATTTTTGATACTTAATCATTTCAATTAACTACTGTATTTTAATATTTGAAGATGTAAACTTTTGGTCTTTGGTGAAAAATATTAAAATCATGCCAATAAAAATAGATAAGGCAGAAACGTAAAAAACATTTTCTAATCCAACCCAATGACTCATTACGCCCCCTAATAAGTTCCCACATAATTGTCCTATAACCATTGCATTAGCGAATAAAGTTGACGCATAACCAGGAAAATCAGGTAATATATCTTGGAAATAACTAATACCAAGTCCTAATAATATCGCTAAGTAAAACGCTAAAAATACTTGTCCTATCATCATCATATATATATTTTCGAATATACCAATACTAAAATAGAATAAACCGCCACTTATGGCTCCAAATATAAGCAAAGTGCGTGTAGATAATTTTGACGCTAAAATTCCCAATATAACCATAAACGGCACTTCTAAACCGGCACATAAACTTGCTAAAGTGCCTACATAACCTTCTTTTTCTTTCAAATATTCTGTAACAAATAACGGCATATTCATTGTATACATCCATTGACCAATATGTAGAAGGATAAAAGCAATAAAGGGGATAAATAAAGTTTTATCTTTTAACATATTAGGTGCTGTCTTTTCAATACTAGCAGTGTCTTTAACCTGTTCGTTGATAGACAGATTTAAATCTTTATAAAAGAATATTTGTAATAACAGCGTAAATAATAAAATTATAACCGTACCACCAAATAGCCCTGCATAGCCCTTAAATTGAATGAGATATGCACCAATGAGTGGGCCAAACAAAAAGCCAAAAGAGAACATCGATCTTAATACTGTATTAGCAAATTTCGCATTATTCCTTGATGAAGATGCATTAATAGATTCTCTAGCAGATGCATATAGTTGAGGCATTGCAGGTGCGAACAATCCTTGAAATACCGCATATACTATAATAAATAGCCATATGTGATGTATGTAAAAATATATAGAAAAACTAAGTGCTCCCATAAATAGCGCACAAATAATAAGTATTTTTCGATTAATATTATGGGTATCAGAAAATCTAGCAACAATAGCATTCATAGTAAATTGACTTACTGCAGCTAAAGCTAAAAGAACGCCAAACTGATTTGTCGACATTCCTAGTTCTTTTGTTGCAAACAAAACAAAGTATGGCACTGTAATGGCAATACCCATTCCTAAAAGCATCATATTAATAAGAAATAATTTATAGTTTTTAATATGCAATAGTGCTGAAAACATATACTATACCTCTATTCTTCTTTTAAATTGCAATATTACTTAACTATTATTTAATAAAATTAAGCATTAAAGACACAAAAGAATCAACTTGTGGTAGTTGCAACATACTACTATCATAACTCATATAAGTTGGGCGAATGAGCGGAAGGCTATCAATGTTTACTTTTTCAAACTCAAATAAGCGATTATCAATATTCTTCATCATTATTTCTGGAAGAATGGTTACTCCTACGCCACTTACTAACATTTCTTTACATGTTGCCACTTGATCTACTGTAATGGTAGCATGATAATCTTTGCCGAATTTTTCACTATACCAATGCTTAATTTGATTAATGTATATTGGGTCTGCTTGAAACTCAATAAACGGCAATTTTGAAAGATTTTCTTGACGTTCTTTTGGATAAATAAAGTAATGTTCATCATCAAATAAATGGATATTCTTTAAATTCATTACTTTATTCCCTCTAGTAATTAAAACGTGATAATCTCTATGATTTGATTTAATTTGTTCTGTTGAACCCACTTGAACCTGTATTTCTACATTAGGAAATTGTGTATTATATAAACTCAATACTTGGGGTAATATCGTTTGTCCAATTAAAGACGAACATCCTATAGATATGGTTCCATTTACTTCACCTATGTGAGCTTGTATTTTATCGAAAAATATTTTCTCTCTCTTCAACATATCACGCGCATGCTCAATAATCATTGCACCTTCTGTAGTTGTAATTAATTGTTTTTTTGTACGAATAAATATTTCTACTCCAAACGCACGTTCAATTGTTTTCAAACGCTGAGTGACTGCTGGTTGTGATATATATAAAATTTCCGCCGCCTTTCTTAATGTTTTCGTTTCATCTAATGTAATTAATAATTGATAATCTTCAATTTTCATAGCTTCCCCCTTATGTTTATCCACGAATATGGCTATGATAGAAAATAAAATTGATACTATTCATTTCTATTTTAGTACTAATAAAATATAACTACGCTTTCTTTTGCTTATTTAGTTTACCTATCATCTTTTTATAACAATGCATAATTCGATGATGCACATCTGAAAAATTTTCATCAATCTCAATCATTAATTGATGAGCGATAATATAGGCTTCATGGTATTGTTTTTTTGTAATTTGTCCATTTTTCAAAGCTAGTTCTAAATCATATTCATCTACTAATTCATATTCACCAGTAGATGGTAAAACCAACACATCTAAAAATAAATCTAATGTTCTCGCATTCCCTTTTTGAGTAATATTTTTAATGTTAATATCAAAATAATACTCTAATGGATTCCCCTTATCATCAAACATTGCAGTAATACTATAGCGCTTTTTTTCTGGTAAAATTTGTAACCATTTGTAGTTATTATCTACTACAACTACATTTTGATCGACCACCGTCACCTCTAAAGGTTCACGTACCTTTTTCATCGTGACCAAGCCAATAATACCTTTAAACCTATTATTATTCACCTTAACTTCTATGTAATCACGTTCAATTAGGCGACGCCAGTGACGTTTATCTATGTATTTGATTTTCATAAAGCCACCAACTCCTTGTCATTATTATATTAAACTAAGTAAACCATGTCATCTTATGGCACACATTATTACTATTAACATATAAATTTATTAATTTTTCAATTTTTATTTTACTATAACTATTAAATTTTTTCGTAAAATTGACAAAAATACTAAGGTTTGATAGTTTAATTCTATATTATCTGAAAATTCTAAATAAAAAAGGAGTTTTATACATGACAGTTAGACCATTTCGAGCGGACCACGTGGGAAGTTTATTACGTCCTAAGCGCCTAAAAGAAGCTAGATTTAAATATAATAATAATGAAATATCTTTAGATGAATTAACACGTATTGAAGATGAAGAAATCGAGCGTATTATTGAAAAACAAATTGAGATTGGTTTACATAGCATTACAGATGGGGAATTCCGTAGAAGTTGGTGGCACTTTGATTTTTTAGAGAATATTAATGGTGTAGAAGGATACACTCCTGATCATGGATTAGATTTTGAAGGTATAGAAACACGTGCGCATAATGTGAGAATTGTGGACAGAGTATCATTTAACCCTAATCACCCACACTTTGAACACTTTAAGTTTCTATATAAAAAAGTAGCTGGTCGAGCGACCGCTAAAGTATCTATACCTAGTCCAAATCAATTATTCCATCCTAATATTTTAAACGAGACGATTTATCCTAATATTGAAGATTTTGCACATGATATTGCAAAAGTTTATCATGATTCTCTACAATCCTTTTATGATTTAGGGGCTCGTTATATTCAATTAGATGACGTATACTAGGCTGGTTTAACTGACGGTACCCAAAAAGTGAGAGGTCGTCAACGCTCTGAAGATGAAAAAATAAAAGCACGTGACTTAGCCTACAAAGTCATTAATAAAGCTATTGAAGGATTGCCAGATGATTTAATTCTTACGACTCATATTTGTCGTGGTAACTATAAATCGACTTGGGCAATTTCTGGAGGATATGAAGCCATTGCCCCTTATCTATTTAAAGAAAATCTAAATGGTTTCTTCTTAGAGTATGATGATGAACGTTCAGGTGACTTTGAACCGCTTCGCTTTTTTAATAACAATGCCTATGCAGTTCTAGGACTTATCACTTCTAAAACAGGTGAATTGGAAAATAAAAAAACGATTCAAGAAAGAATTAAAAAAGCAGAACAATATATAGATATTGACCATATCTGTATTAGTCCACAATGTGGTTTTGCTTCAACAGAAGAAGGCAACACTCTAACAGAACAAGAACAATGGAACAAGTTAGCCTATGTTGTAGAATTAGCTAAAGAACTCTTTGGAACTGCTGAATAATATCAGTGATTTTGTAATATATCTTTTTTTCAAATAAAATATTTCAAAAAAGACACTTCATCAATTCAGTTACGCATAACTAAATTAATGAAGTGTCTAACTATTAATACTCAATTTTTAAAATGCATATTTTTGAATTATTCGGCGATATTGTGGATAGATTTTCATCAACTCATCTTGTGCGAACAATTCAAAGTACTCAAATTCAAATGCAGGTTGACACATACAACCTACCAAACTATAACCTTCCGAATGTGGTACACTCGAAGCAAAAATGGTTCCTTTAGGCACAACATATTGTAATGCTTCTCCATTGTCTACATTTGGACCTAACAAGATACTACGATACTGGCCATCTTCTGTTAACATATGTATCTCTAATGATACGCCAGCATGATAATACCATACTTCATCAGCATCTATACGATGAAAATGCGAGATTTCATCTGATTTTAATAAGAAAAGTATACTACTAAAAGAGGCACGTTCATCTTTTTTGGTATCCTCAGGTCGAATCATTTCTTTATAATATCCACCTTCTGGATGAGGTTTTAATTCTAACGATTGTATCCAAAAAGAAGCAGTCCGTTCCATTATTTTAAGTCCACATTATGGAAAACATTTTGAACATCTTCCAAATCTTCAAGTGCATCAATAAGCTTTTCAAATGTGGCTTGATCATCTGCTGATAATTCAATATCAGTTTGAGGTAACATTTCAAACTCTGCAACTTTAAAATCTTCTACTCCCGATTGACGCAATGCATCTTGTACCTGGGCAAATTGATCTGGTTCTGCATACACAATTGTTAAACCATCTTCTTCAATCACATCTCTGACATCTACATCTTGTTCCATTAAGATTTCTAAAACATCATCTGCTGATTTGCCTTCAACACCAAATGTTGCAGTATGATCAAACATATAAGCAACTGAACCAGATACACCCATATTACCACCATTTTTACCAAATGCTGCTCTAACATCAGATGCTGTACGATTTACGTTATTAGTTAAGGCATCTACAATAAGCATTGAACCACTTGGACCAAAGCCTTCATAACGTAAGTGATCATAATTTTCATCTCCAGCGCCTTTAGCTTTATCGATGGCTCTATCTATAATATGATTTGGAACAGAATATGTTTTTGCTCTTTCTAACACAAGTCTTAATGCCTGATTGGATTCAGGATTTGGCTCGCCTGATTTAGCTGCTACATAAATTTCTTTACCAAATTTTGCATATATTCTACTAGTATTTTTATCCTTTTGGGCTTTTTTTTCTTTAATATTATTCCATTTACGTCCCATAATGTCATCTCGCTTTCTTACTCAATAATATTTATTATATAGTATTAATAATTTATTGTCTAAATTGAAAAAGTTTGTTCCCTATAAAAATAAAAAATACTGACAAAGCATTCCCCCCTGTCAGTACTCCCCAAATTCTTTTAATTAGTTACTTAAAAATCTTTCTACATCATTAAATAAAGCATGAAATTGATCGATATTTGATTTATTCATATAGATAAAAATTTTTCGTTCATCCTCTGTTGAACGAACCTTACTTAATTTTTCTTTTTCTATAAGTCTACGAATAGAAACGAGTAATTTGGTTCTACTCAATTCTAATTCTTCAATCGCAATTTTTAAAAATTCTTGCATTAAGATTTGATCGTCTGCTGTATACTCATACGCTAATTTTAATAAAGCCAAATCATTTAATGTTAGTTTATATTCTTTATCTATATATTCAGACAACGCTTTATATTGTTTATAGATTTTTAGCAAGTGATTTAATTTATCATTACTCAAACATTTGCACCTCCAATAAAAGCGAACAATTCAACTTTTATTATCCGTTACTTTTGGAGTTCTGTCTTTTGCATTTGTTTTGAATTTTTTGTTAAATTTACTAATAAACTTAAATATTGTTGTAAAAAATATTATTTTTTTAAATTTTTATTATTTATATATTTCAATTACGTATAATCCGTTGTAATCTAGTTTAATTTGTAATGCCTCTTCATTAATATCATGTTCCTTAATTTTAAAAGAAGGATGCAAAAGTCGATTTACTTTCTTCAAGAATTGTTTAGACCATTCATAACGATGACGTATATCATCAGTAATTATATGATTAATATTGCCATTGAACTCATCAATCTTTTGAATTTTTATTAAATTTTTTTTTGTTTTTTTATATTTAAAGTCTATATAAATATCTGTTTTTTCATAACTAGCATTGCGTGATTCACTTTCTAAAACACGCCAATCATATATAAATAGTATAAATTTTTTATCATCTTCCATCATTATATAATGATCTTTAACATATTTTACTTGTTTACTAAGCATCATAATATAAGGAATCATAGTACCTAATATTGTTTGAAATCCTTTTTCATCAAATAAATGTAAAGCGTTAAATTGTTGAATATTCTTTCTAAAATCGAAACCGATACCATCAAAATACTGCGCTGACTTAATATTTGTTTCAACAAGTAAAGGGGCACTACTATTTAAATCATTATATTCACTGTTTAAAAAAGCATGATTTTCTACATTTAAAAATATAATCTTTTGGTTCTCTAAATCAATTTGTTTTAAAATCTCACGTATATTTTGATATTGTAATATATTCTTAACTAATAACCGATTATTATCTTCTATTAAATATGGTGATTTCAGTTTTGCGTTATCTATATATAGAAAATGAAAATTCACTCTTTTAATTTGCGATTCTAACGTTTTAAATAGAACAGGGTTATTTAATAATTTACTTATTTCTAACCCAAAAGAAAATCGATTTGTCTTATGTTGAATTTTTAGTATCATACGATAAATCTCTTTCAAATCATTCATATCTATGTCGAAAACAAGACCTAATTCATGGGTCATATTCAATCCAACTTTATTCAGTTCGAGATAATCTAATACATTCTCATATATCATTTCAAGAAAATTAATTAGGCTTAAATCATCTAATTTAAAACTTACATTCAAATTTCTTTTGATAATATATTCAAATATGTATTGAATGTCTTCCAATTTAAAATGTTTTTTTATTTCTTTCATGCCTATGTTTACATAAATCATTAGTGATGGACGATACACATCAAGTACATCTACATATTTTTCTAGAAATAATAGTTTTATTTCTTCAATCGTATTAATTTGAATAACACACTGATATGGCTTAATTGATGTATCTATTTTTGAATCCACGTATATTTTATGTTCTGTTTTCTTTTGATAATGGTTCTGTTGTTGTTGTATTATATCTTTTATATGTTTTAAACTATCATCAATATGGGGTTCATAATCCATAAAAATCATTTTTTCATATTTGTTACACGATCTATATTCATTCGGTGTCATTCCCATATAAGTTTTAAAAGTTTTAGAATAACTTGAAGAATTACTAAAACCTACTTTTTCACTAATTAAACTAATCGTATCGTCCGTTTTCAATAATAATTCAAATGAATTTGCAATTTTTAAAGTATCGACATATGTTTTAAAACTCATATTTAATAGCTGAATAAATTGAGAAGATAAACTAGATTTAGATGTAAATAAATTAGATGAAATACCTTTTAATGTTAATTTCTTTTCAATATTTTCATTAATATAGTCTAATACTTCACTTAATTCCCCATAATACGAATAATTATATTGATCATTAGCAATACTCTTCTCTACACTACCTTGTTTTCCTATTATTTGAACAATATCAATAATGTGCTTATTATCTTTTGAAACAGAAAAATGGTTAATATGATTCATGGCTATATGTAATAGGGCTTTTTTTATTGTATTTATTGATTTAACTAAATTTGTTGAATATTTATATTCGAAGAAATTAAATCCTTCTTCTTCAAACCAATCACTTGCAATATAAATCATTAATGATTTTTCATTTTTAGATATTGAAAAAATATCTTTATTATTGATGATATATATATCATTATTGATAGTAACTTTTTTGGAAAAATGTTGAATTTCTAATGAACCTTCTATTGGGAATAGCAATATGATACCGTCTTGACAACGTGTCATTTGATATTCATGCTTAGTAAGTACGTGAAAATATCCATTAGACATATACTAACCTCTTTCTATTCATGGTAGTCCTTCTTTTAATATTTTTATATAAAAATGCTTATTTATAGGTGTTTAAATGTAAATCTATCACAACATTAATACTAAAGCAAAAATACATATAATTATAAATTAAGTTTGAATTTTCATTAAATTTATACGTAAATTAGAAAAAGATGTTCTATCATCGCTTTCTTACTTTTAACAAAATAAATAGAAGTTTTATGACATTATTTATTTGAAATATTTTGAAAACAACACGAGAACATCTTTTATGACAATGAATATTTAATTTTTAAAACGATTTGCTAAATTCAATATATCTTTTATGATATTTAATAAATTAAGAAATAAATTAAATCCCATTTCTCTCGGAGTAAATCTTCCACGTTTCATTCGATTAAAGTCGAATAATGTATACAATAGAAATAGAACTAAACTGACCATTGTAATGACAGTATGAAATATTGAATTATGGATAAACAATCCTACTAAGCTAGAAATAATAAGAGCAATTAAAGTTACAAATAAATATTTACCTAAGCTAGAAGCATCATTAATAACAAAATATCCTAACATTCCAAATACAATGAACGCTATAATGGCCAACAATATATTTTTATAAAAAACATCTGCGCCTAAATTTTGCAGATACATCGTAAATGTCGCATAAGATAATAAACCAATAATAATAGCATAGATATGTGAGATAATAAGTCCATATTTTCGTGCTCTTTTAATAAATAAAGTTGCTAATAAAATCACGAATAGTGCAATGGATAAGGGACGTCGCCATTCTGTAGGTAAATATTGTCCTAAATAACATCCAATTCCAAAAATAAGCCAATAATACGTAAAAAATAGCCATACTTTACTATATGCATGATTTTGATGTGAGGTATGCTCTGAATGATCGTGCTGTTGTTCACTATTTACTATATTTGAAAAACTTGCCATTTTAAACTCCTCTTATTAAAATTTATCTCTTGATATTGTACATTATTTATTGGAAAAATTAAAAAATTATAACTTTTTTAATTTAGTGGCTTATTATATTGAAACTATCTAAAAGTTGTACTAAATAAAAGTTATTGAAATTAGTTCACTATTTTCTTCTACTCATACTATGTGTTTAACTTATTTCCATTATAAAATGTTACAAATTTATCGTAATAATTATAATTCTCCTTTTAAAATAAACGATAAAAGACTACTGTATCAGTGCTTTTAATTCATTTACAAAAATTAGAATTATTTTTAATAATATTACAAGATAATAACAATGCCCATAATTACATGTTTTTTTGATAGTATGTATACGTGATATAAAGACGCAAATTATACAAATTTAACAATAATTAATTCAAAAAAATAAAATTCAAGGAGGAATTATAGTTTGAAAAAGTTAGCTTTTACATTATCTGTTGCGTCAGGAGCTGTATCAATTTTTTCTCATCACGCTGAAGCATCAACACAATATACTGTTAAATCTGGAGATTCTTTATGGAGTATTGCAAGTAAATACAATATATCTGTTGGAACACTAAAAAAAAGTAATCAATTAAGTGATAATTTAATTTTTCCAGGACAAGTCTTAACAATCGATGGGTCATCAACTACAACATCTAATACTCATTCATCAAGTGGTTCGCCTACGACTTATACTGTTCAAAATGGAGATTCACTTTCTTTAATTGCTAATAAATATGGAACTTCAGTGACTAACTTAATGAATGCAAACAATCTTTCAAATTATTTAATTCATCCTGGGCAAGTATTAAAAATTCCTAGTAGTTCAAATAGTATACGTCCATCATACACTACTTCTTCTCACGATACTGAGTATACTTCACCAACTTTAAACCATCAAAATCTATATACTGCTGGTCAATGTACATGGTATGTATTTAATCGTCGTGCTCAAGCTGGATTACCTATCAGTACATATTGGTCCGATGCGAAATATTGGGCTGCAAATGCCTCTTCGGATGGTTTTACTGTGAATCATACACCTACTGTCGGAGCAATTATGCAATCGACTTACGGTTATTATGGTCATGTAGCATATGTTGAACGAGTAAATCCAGATGGTAGTATTTTAATTTCAGAAATGAATTATACATATGGACCTTACAACACTGACACACGTGTTATACCTGCTTCATTAGTTTCTAGCTATAGCTATATTCACTAGTATAAAAGCACATAAAAGATATAAATAAAAAACAAGCTTGAGACACGAATTGTCTCAAGCTTATTTTACATTTATATCAATTTAAAGAAAAATGTTTAAAATCCAAAATAGAATTGCAGCTAAAACCGCAGAAATCGGTAATGTAATAATCCATGTAATAATCATGCGTTGCGCTGTATTCCATTTTACACCTTTCGCACGATTCGACGCACCTACACCTAAAATTGATGATGATACAACATGTGTTGTTGATAATGGAAAATGTAATGATGAAGCTACAAAAATCGTTAATGCTGAAGATAAATCAGCAGCTGCCCCATTAGCAGGTCGTATTTTCATTATATTTCCACCTACTGTTTTAATAATTTTCCAACCACCAATTGCAGTTCCTAGACCCATTGCTGTTGCACAAGCAATTTTAACCCATAATACTGGTTCAACATTTGATGGATCTTGTAATTTCGCTACAATTAAAGCAAGTGTGATAATACCCATTGATTTTTGAGCATCATTTGTGCCATGTGAAAATGATTGAAGTGCTGCAGTAAACACTTGGAAAAAGCGGAAATTACGATTTGCTCTAGTAAGATTCGCGTTTTTAAAAATAATTTTAACAATTGTATACATTATAAAACCAACACAAAATGCAATAATTGGTGAAATAATTAATACAATAATAATTTTAGTAAAACCTTGATAATGTAATACTGTAACACCTTGCGCAGCTACTGCAGCACCAGCAATAGCGCCAATTAAAGCATGAGATGAAGAACTTGGTATACCATATAACCAAGTAATCAAATTCCAAACAATAGCAGCAATAATAGCTGCTAATACTACTACTAGACCGTTATGTAACTTAAATGGGTCTACGATATCTTTAGTAATTGTTCCAGCTACCCCTGTAAAAGTAAGTGCACCTATAAAGTTCATAACTGCCGCTAGAAGAATAGCTGTTCTTGGTGTCAATGCACGTGTAGAAACCGCAGTAGCAATTGCATTTGCCGTATCATGAAAGCCATTGATAAAGTCAAAGACTAGAGAAAATGCAACGATAGCTATAGTGATGACTAATACATATTCCATAATTTAAAACTCCCTTAGCTATTTTTCATGATAATTGTTTCAAAGTTGTTAGCAACAGCTTGACATTTATCAGCAATATTTTCTAAGCTTTCGTAAATATCTTTAATTTTAATTAAAGTAATTGGATCTGTTTCGCTATTAAAGATATGTTTAATTGATTGTCTTAATATACCATCACAATTTGTTTCAAATTCTTTAATATTAATTGAATGAATTCTCATGTGAGATAATTTTTTATCAACAAGTAAACCCACTGCTAATTTCATTTCAGCTACTGCTTTTTGAATATTTTCAACAAATTCAGCCATATATTCATCAGTATATTCAATTGAATACATTTCAAACATTCCAGATGTTTCTTCCATTGCGTCAAGTACATCATCAATTGCATTACACAATGATAAAATATCTTCTCGTTCAATAGGAGTAATAAATGTTTGGTTTAAGTCAGTAATGACTTTGTGCATAAGTTCGTCACCATGTGACTCGTATGTTTTAATATTGTCAGAATAAGCTTTTAAATCTAAATGTGTATTAAAATCCATTTTCCCGAATTCTACAGCTGCACGGTCCAGATTAAATACCATTTCTTCTAATTGAACCATAAACTTATCCTTTTTCTTAGTGAACATTATAATGCCTCCATTTTAGCGATTGCTATCAATCACACGTTTATTATTTAATTTTAAGACAATTTAAAATCGAGCTACATTTACAATAGATTAATTTAAAATATTATTTAGAAAGCTTTTGTAAAATTTATGTAAATATAATGTTATATCAATTACGATACACTTCCACTTAACACCTAAGTTGTCTCTAATTGAAAATATCATAAATTTTTCATCTCTACAATAAATTTACAAATTCTTTACAAATTCGAAATATTCTCTTTTAAATTGAATGATTGATTGTTCGCTTAGAATGATTATAGGCAATGAATGCAAACATACTATACACTATTGTATAAACAGTCATAACTGTAAAAATAGACGTCTGATTGGTAAACCCTATAAATTTCATAAATACAAGTGCTGCGAAATACGCATGACACAAAGCAATAACTAAAGGTAGTCCGAAGTTAAAAGCCACTTTCAGTTTTAGACCTCTATCCATGTCTTTTTGAGTAAAGCCTAATTTACGTAATATTGAATAATTTTCTAATTCATCTTCAGTTTCATCAATTTGTTTAATGTAGATAATACACCCAGTGGCTATAAGAAATGCAATACCTAAAAAAGAACTTACAAATAACAAAATTCCTGTTAAACTTGAAATTTCACTTGCTATTTCACTTCTAGTTTTTAAGTTTTGATCCATATGGTCTACAATTTTTTCTAATCTAGGTATATCTTTTTTATGTTTTAAATCAAAGCCATGTTGAGAAATGACGTACTTATTTTTTACATGTTGTTTCATATATTGATAATCTTTGTCATTAAGCACGAGTGTCGGTCCACCTAAATCTATACTTTCTTTAAAATAAACTTTATGAATTACTTTTTGAAGTTGAATTTTAGTATGATGTCGTTTCGTCCCAATCATTGTCGTTCCATGTGGTCGATGTTTAGTTAATTCAGGAATAACATCCTCTGGGATAATCAAATCTGCTTGGCCCTTTTTCAAAGAAATATTCGAAAAGTAGTCTTCACTTGTTATAGTCACCGAGTAAGGTTTAGCTGCATTTACATCAAATAAATGATCTTTATATAAATGCGTATACACTACTTGCTTATAATTATAGTTATATGCAATATGTTGTTGCTCTAATTGATATTTTAACTTTTCGGAAAAGGTATCGCTTTTCGTTGTTACTTCATAGGGTGATTCTAATGCAATTTCTTTACTTAAAGAGCCTCGACTAATCGCTGCAAAACATAAAACAGATACAGTAATAGCAGAAATAATAGAAATGACCGTTAAAGAGAAAGCATTCTTTCTAATTCTAAACATTAATGAGGATGTAAAAATAACATCGTTTACAGTTACATTTCCATTTTTAAATAATTTAATTATTTTTAATATTAAAGACACCGAACTTCTGAAAAAGAAGTAGGCTCCAATAACAGTTAAAAATAAAATAATAAAAGGTAATGCGATATCGTCTAGTAATTCGACGAATCGTATAGATAAATAATATCCTACCAAAATAAAAACAATACCTAAAATTCCTAGAATAATTTCTCCAAGTGTAATCTGTTTACCTGTTTCATCTATATATTCTTCAGACTCCATTAATTGAGTAACAGAATATTTATTCAAGAAAATGATGGCTTGAAGAATAATTAAAATATATGCGCTGATTAAAATAAATAAAGTTTGAATGATAGCGTCTACACTAAAAATAAGTGAAACTGAGGTATGTATACCTAATAATTTCAATATAATCATAAGTAAAATTTTAGATCCAACAATCCCTATAATCACGCCTATAACTGCTGTAATTAAAAAAATAAACAATTGTTCTAGCATAAACATATAAATAATGCTTGCTTTATTTAAACCCATAATCTGTAATAGCCCTAGTTCATAACTTCGTCTTTTAATAAAAAGCATATTAGTATACATAATAAAAACAACAATGATAATAAATAAAAAATAACTTCCTATTTTAGAACCTTCTTTAATAATAGCTAAAGACTCATGTATATGTAGATGATGAACATATTTAATCGTAATAAAACTAAAATATAAAACGGTACTAATGACTAATGAAAAAATATAAATAGCATAGTGCCTAATATTTCTTAGGAAATTTCTCCAAATAATATAGCTAAAACTCATAAATCTTGCCACCTAATATACTTTGTGCTCTTAATATTTCTTCATAAAATAATTGTTTGTTATCTTGTCCTTGATAAATTTCAGTAAATATTAAGCCATCTTTCAACATTATAACTCGATTAGAAAAACTTGCTGCAAGTGGGTCATGAGTAACCATAATAATAGTTACATTATATATTTTATTTATTTTTTCGAAACGCGCTAATAAATCTCTAGTGTTCTTAGAATCTAAAGCGCCTGTTGGTTCATCAGCAAAAATAATTTTAGGGTATGTAATAAATGCACGTGCTGCAGACGTACGTTGACGTTGTCCTCCAGAGATTTCAGAAGGATATTTGTCACTAATATCATATATATTAAGTGCTTCAGTAATTTGTCTATAACGTTTATTCATTTCTTTTTTATTTAATCTAAACACTGACAAAGGCAACATAATATTTTCTTTTACAGTAAGCGTATGTAATAAATTGTATTCTTGAAAAATAAATCCAATATCTTTTTTTCTAATTTCTGATAGTTCTCTATTTGATAACTTTTCCAATTGTTTACAGTCTAGCGTTACAGATCCTTGTGATAAATAATCAATTGAACTTAAAACATTAAGTAATGTTGTTTTACCTGATCCAGAAGGACCCATAATTGAAACGAACTCTCCTGCTTCAATACTTAAATCAATTCCTCTTAACACTTCTTGTATCGTTTGTTTTGTTCCATATGTTTTAACAATTTGTTTTGCTTGTAATATTGTCAATTTAGAATGTACCTCGCTATCATTTATTTGATTATACCGTTTTAACTATTGAATGATATAGATAAACCTGAGACGTCATTAGTCTCAGGTTCCGCTCACTTCATTTACCACTTTAACGACATCTTTATGATAGATTTATTGTCTCTTGTGACATTCTTTCTATAACTTCGTTTTGCATAGGGAACGTTAAAATAAATGTTGTTCCTTCTCCCACCGTTGACTCCACCTCTACATCAATTCCTAATGGATGTCTTACACTTTCAACTAAATATAAACCAATTCCAGAAGAAGTTGTCTCATTGCGATTTGCAGTTGAAGTATACCCTCTTTCAAAAATACGTGGTAAATCTTTAGCACTAATGCCTCGACCATGATCAGTAATTTCCAAAGCGATATGGCCTTTTTTATTAAACGATCGAATAACAATATCTTTCCTTTGAGAATATTTTAAAGAGTTAGATAAAATCTGTCTAATCATCATCCGACACCATTTGACATCTGTAAATACTTCTGGATTCGTGTCGAACTCTAATTCATAACCAATACCTTTAACTTGACTGATATGACGAGTAAGTTGAATTTCCTCTATCACTAAACGTTTTAATGGCACTTTTTCGAAATACATATCCCTATTTTTAGATTCAAGACGTGTTAAATATAGTTGCTTATCTAATAATTCATTTACTCTTGACCATTCATAAAGTAATGCCTTCTTACGTTCTATATCTTCAGATTGATCAATTAATAATTTCATTGCTGTAACAGGCGTTTTAATATCGTGAACGAATTCAGTTAACGATTGTTCGGATTCTTGTATATGAATTTGTTGCTCAGTAACTCTTTCTTTTTGAAACAATAATTTACGATATAAATAGTCCACCATTTCCTGTTGGAATGGATTTTCAGCTAATTCTTTATGTTTAATTTCTTCAATTTCCTTATTATTATAAAAATGTTGATATAATTTTACTTCTCTTAAGAAAGTAAAAATGAGAAATATACACGTTAAACCCATATTTAATGAAACAATATACGCTACACTTTCAATTGCCATATCGTAATCTATATATGCCATTCCTAATAACACAAATTGTAAAAAAACAATCCAAAATAGCCAATTACTTCGTGTTTTAAGAAATAGCCAAAACCATTTCACATTACTCATGTGCCATATACCCTTTACCTACTTTAGTTTCAATTTCTGTTTCCATATCAATTTCAGTTAATTTTTTTCTTAATCGATTTACGTTTACTGTTAATGTATTATCACTAACAAATGCTTCATCATCCCATAAAGCTGTAATTAATGTGTCTCTAGTCACAATTTGATTTTGTTTTTGGATTAACATCTCTAAAATAATCATTTCAGTTTTAGATAAATAGATAACTTTATCACCTTTTTGAATACTATCTTTTGAAAGATCTACTAACGCATCTTGCCAATTCAATGTACGTCTTTCTTCTGCGCCAAATTGATACACACGTCGATAAATTGCTTGTAACTTCGCAATTAATACATTAGTATAAAAAGGCTTTTGCATATAATCATCTGCACCTAATTCCATACTCATCACTTGATCCATAGGATTATCGCGTGATGATAAAAATAAAATAGGGACATTAGATACTTGTCTAATTTGACGACACCAATAGAATCCGTCATATTTAGGTAATTGCACATCCATTATAACGATTTCTGGCTGTACATTATCATATGTTTCCATTATATTACTAAAATCATTTACACCATATACAAAAAAATCCCAATTTTCTAATTCTTTCTTTAGTTCCTGAAAAAGTGTCTGATCATCTTCTACTAATAATATTTGCATAAGTTTTCATCCTATCACTTTGTATATTTCATTTTTTCTCCTGATTGCACGCGTCCATTGAAATGTCTAATACGACAATCAATTTCAAACCCTCTCATAATTAACCCTTGTACAGGCGCTTGGAAAAAATAATAAAGTGGCCATAGCAATTTAGGAATATAATCATATAGTTGAACAATCACTAAACGTGTTCCTTTAATTTGGCGAAATTCTAATTTGCCTTGTTTTTTAGAACTTTTTTTTATGATTGAACCATCTACTAAATTAAATGTAACCAGACCATTATCATTTTTTTCTTTCTCCATTACTAATAGAGGCTTAAACTCATTACGAGCATATATGATATATTGATTTTCTATATGTTTCGTGTGTAAAAATGTACCACGTGTATCATTTAACCATTTAAAAAAATAAGCAACTAGCTGCTCTAAAGTCCATTTCCCAGGTAATATCATTCTTAATGCTGTACGTATATCGTTATATTTAGACACTTGTAACTCTACGTTAATATGAGAGCGCTTGATATAGGTTTCAGTCGTTTCTACAGGGACACCATAGCTTTTTAAACACTGTATGGTCTCGTTATCAAAGCGACTACCACTTACGTACAAAATTTTATTTACATTTTGTTGTGCTGCTGCTCTTGCAAAATTATCCGCTGCAATGATATTTAAATCACGTGCAGTTGCTTGAGTGAGCTTGGCAGAATTTTTATTAGGATCTAAATAAAAGACTGCAATATCCATATCTGACATTGCTGATTTAACATCTTCATAATTATATATATCTTTTTTTAGCCATTCTATATTACGATTAAACTCTTTCTTTGTATTTGGATATTTGGATAAAGCAAACAAATTTGCATCGTTTTTTATTACACTACTAATATTCTTGCCTATATATCCGCTACCACCAGCTAATAATACATTAGGTTTCATCATTTTATTACTCCTTTTTAAAATTCTAAATATGTATATTTTTAAAATAATTGGTATAATATATGTTATATTACTATCTCAGGAGGAAGCCGAATGGCTCATATTATTCGTGAAATTAGTATAAAAGATACCGAAGCTTTTACAACATTATTAACTAAAGTATATGACGAATCTGATTATACCCTTTATAATCCTGGAGAATTTACCCCTAGTGTTTCTTCTATAAGCAAACTACTAGAGCGTATCATCACTTCTCCGAGAAATACAATATATGTAGCTGAAGAAGATAACCAACTCGTTGGATATATACTAGTTACTACTGAAAAATACGAACGCACACAACACGAAGCAGTCATTACACTTGGCGTTACTAAATTGTATCAAAAAAAAGGTATTGGACTTGCTTTAATTAATGCTGTTGAAGCTTGGTCCCTTAACCATGATATTAAACGTCTCCAAGCTTCAGTCGTTCCCGAAAATTCACGCGCAATTATGCTACTTAAAGGCGCTGGATTTAATATTGAAGGGGAACTAAAAAACAAATTACTTATCAATAATCAATATTTCAATAAATATATTATGGCTAAATTACTACTTTAATTACAATATTTATTATACGCTACGTTCAAAAAGCAAAAAAGCAATTCGTGCTATTGATAGCACGAATTGCTTTAGACTGTCTATGAGTTATTTAACTTCGTAGGCAGTTTTTTAATAGATTACCCATTACATTAATTTTAAGCAATATGATCTTTATTATCACTTTTACGTAAATAATATTTAATAAGAACTGCTACAACGATAAATAATCCAACTACGCCCATAATGTTATATAAGAAGTTGATTAAGTCTGCAAAACCAACGAAACTTAAAATAAAGGCTGCAATCATCATAATGATAATAAATATATGATATTTTTTACTGTATGGCTCAGTGAAACGTGCAGCAAACGAATAAGACAATCCTAAAATAGTATTATACATTACTGCCAACATAATCACTGTTAAAATTAATCCAAGCCAAGGATGAATTTCACCCGCCAATTTTAAAGTTGGAATTTGTTCATTTTTAATTTGTGGATATTCTGATTGTAGTGCAAAGTTAATAAGTGCAAGTAAAACAGTATACACTACACCGCCAAATAAAGCACCGGCACCAGATACTTGACGTTTAGATGCATCTCCACCGATTGCAACAACTGTACTAAATCCTACAGCGAAAGCTAATCCACCATACATTAACCCTCTAATGATACCTAAGAATAAACTTGGATGATCTACTGTACTATTAACTTTATTAATAGGAATACTTCCAGCAAATAGATAATATACAGCAATAAGAACTACCATTACAATTAAGAACGGTGTAACTACACCTAATGCTCTTACTATCTTATTAAAGTCTAATAATAATGTTAAATAAATAATGACTGTCATAATTAATGCACCAAGCCATGTAGGTATACCAAAACTCTCTTGGAATGTTGAACCTGAACCTGCAATCATTGTTACAGCAATTCCGAATAAGAAAAAGACTAAAATATAATCAAAAATCTTACTAAATTTTTTACCAAATATATATTGTAATGTTGATTCATGGTTTGTTGCTTCAAAAGCCGTTCCAATCTTAGCAACTTGACGTCCTATAAATCCTAAGATTAGTCCTGATATTAATACGCCAATATATGACCATAAACCATAAGGCGTGAAGAATTGCATTACCTCTTGCCCAGTAGAGAATCCTGCACCTACTACAATTCCCACATAAGCAAAACCTATTTTTATGGATTCCTTATTTAACCCCATTTATTGATTAACCTCCTTATTTTTGACACATTGAGCATTATAACGTACTACTAATAATATGCAATAGTGCATAAACGTTGAGAGACAACACTTATCGCTTCTAAGTACTAGTCTTGATACCTCTACAAACAATTTAAAAATTTAAAATTTTTTTAATTTGTCACAAAAAATTATATTTGAGTTACTAAGTAAATCTTTATAAAAAAAGAGTTAGATAAAAATGAATAACCATCGTTGTCTATTATCTAATTCTTATATGCCACTATATTACTTTGAACTTCCAAATCTTTTTAATTCATCAAAATCTACTATAACATTATCCATACGTTTAGCTGAATCTTTTAATACATTTCTTGCTACACGATTATTAGGATCTAATTTTAAAATTTGTTTAGCTACTTTAAACGCTTCAGAATCAGAAATAACTGGTTCTGGTATAGCATACAATAATAGCATTTGTAGCAAACTTTTTACTTCTTTACCATTTGTTAATTGAATAGAAGCATCTGCGTGATAATACGCCGCTTCTAATGCTCCTTCCACTTCACTCAAAGGATAGACTAATAATAAAAACGCTAAATCATGTAATTCGGCTGTTTCGTTAGATTTCATCATATCTAGTATACAAGTATAAAACATAATGTTTTCTTGCTCATGAGCACATGATATATATGCTTCTTCGAATTCCATAAAATCAGTATTGGACATTATATTTTTAACTTCTTCAAAATTGCCGTTAAGAACGTAAAGTTTAATGTCTTCTTGTAGCATAATGTCCACCTACTTTCATTATCAATATTACGCTATTTATTTTACCATATTTATTTTAAAGAATCATTTTATAATATTTATTTTATATAAAAAATTGTCATAATTTACAATTACTTATTTATTTAAAAGCTGTAGATTTAAATGAAGCTCTATTTACTTCTTGAATTGCTTCATTAACAGTTTTACCAACAGCTAAAGACATTGCTGCTGTAAAGCTCCCTTCTACAATAGGTGCATTTACTTTGTAAATATGATACTTACCTGTATACATATCAATTGCTAAATCTATATTCATTTCTGATGATCCTAAATCATAAAAACATAATGCATCATCATCTAACTGGTTAATTAATTGTTCGATGTCATCATACGACGTTCCAATATCACCGTTTACTCCACCATAAGCAATCACATTTATGCCATTTATCATTTTATTTAATAAACCTTTAGTTCCCTTTGCTATATCTTCACTATGACTAATAATAACTATAGATGTCATCATTTCAACTCCAGTAAATAAATTAAATAACGAACTAAATCTTTCAAACAGTAAGAAGTACTCATCGATTTTTATTAAAGTAAACTTTAATCAGTATTTGTTTTCATTATAAGATAACTGATATGAAAGAGCGAATATTTACGAGCTAAACATAACATTATTAGAATACCATAACAAAATCCATCTGGAACTTAGTCATTGATTGTCTATACATTAAAAATGCCTGAGACAATGCGTCTCAGGGTCATAATAATTGAAGTTATTTTGTTGAATTTATAAGTTAACCTCACTCTTTTTTAATTAAATTATAAGTTACTAAAAGGGGTTTTCCTGTTCTAGGATCTTCTCCTAACACAGCATCTATATTAAACACACTTTCTAATATCTCCTTAGATAATACTTGGTCAGTGGATCCGTTATCAATAATTTGTCCTTCTTTCATGATTAACAAATGGTCTGAAAATCGAATTGCCTGATTAATATCATGTAAGACCATAACGATAGTACACCCTAGTTCTTCGTTCAAATGTTGCACCAATTCTAAAATTTCTAACTGGTGAGAAATGTCTAAGTACGTTGTGGGTTCATCAAGAAAAATAATATCTGTTCTTTGCGCTAAAGCCATTGCTATCCATACACGTTGTCTTTGTCCTCCACTTAAATCATTAATCGATTGATGGCGAAATTCTATAGTACCTGTTACGTTTAATGCCCATTCAATTTCATTTTTATCTTTCTTAGATAATCTTCCAAATCCTTTTTGATGTGGAAAACGTCCATATGAAACTAATTCTTCTACTGTTATACTATCAGTAACTTCTGGAGTCTGCGGTAAAATTGCAATTTTTTTGGCTACTTCTTTGGTAGATTGATGTTGAATGTTTTGATTATCAAGTAACACTTCTCCGTTTTTTACTTCAATCAATCTTGAGAGTGCTTTTAATAATGTAGATTTCCCACAACCGTTCGGTCCAATAATTGATGTGACTTTACCATCAGGTATTTGAACATCTAATTCTTTTATAATTGTCGTATTTCTATATCCTATATCTACGTGTGATGCATTTAAACGATTCATATATAGGCCCTACCTTTGTATAAAAATATTTGCGATTTTTAATGATAATCGTTCTCAATCATTATTTCTAGTATATCATCTATACATATTTTTGCCTATTCTTTTTAACATTATCTGATTATAAAAAACAACTCTAAAAATCCAAAATATAAATAAAATATCTCAAATTTTTAGAGACTTATTTTTATTATTCATCAATTAAAAAACCATTACCATAAACATCACGCACATCATGAATAACTAAGAAAGCATTCTCATCTATTTTTTTTATAATTCGTTTAGCACGTGTCACTTGAGTTTTAGCTACAACGACATATAAAACATCTTTTTCTTCTTTACTATAGTAACCGTGCCCATCTAATATCGTAAGACCTCTTCCAACTTGTTCATCAATAGCCTTAGCTACTTCTTCAGGCTTGCTCGAAATAATTGTCATTGCTTTTTTAGTGTTAAGCCCTTCAATAACATAATCCATCACTTTCGTTCCAATATATAAAGAAATCACAGTCATTAATGCTTTACTTAATGGCAAAACAGTTAGAGAAATTGCTACTACAATAAGATCAAAAAATAATAGTGCATACGCTGTACTAACATCTAAATATTTATTAGCTATTCTTGCTAATATGGTTGTTCCAGCTGTAGTGCCGCCTGCTAAAACAATAATTCCAATACCTAAACCAACACATATTCCTCCAAAAATGGCATTGACTATGATATTTTCAGTATTTACATGCCATGATTCAGTAAGACTTAAAAATACTGAAATAAGTACAGTAGCAATGATAGTTAGTACCGTGCTTTTCTTACTTAAAAATTTATATCCAATAACAATAAGTATCGCATTGGTAACAAAATTTGTAAGGGCCGGTGAAATATGGAAAGCATAATATAAAACAATAGCAATACCAGTCACACCACCCTCACCTAAATTCCCTGAGATAGTAAACGCATTTACACCAGCTGAAAATATAAATGATCCAAGTATAACTAGAAGTATATTTTTTATGTTTTTATTCAATAATACCTACCCCTTTTACAATTATGATTATTAAAATGTTAGCATACTCTCTTAATTCACTACAATATGCATTTTAAAAATAAATATATTAATAAATTTTAAATAAATTAAAATATAAGGAAATAATTTAATTATGATATACATAGACAGCTGATAGTTATGTATATCAAAAAATAAGTTCAAATTTTCTGAATTTTTCGTTTACTTATACACTTTAATTTGCTATACTATGTATAACTTCTTAATTACAAGAAGTTATCTCCTTTGTGTTGTTTATAGTAACAAAACAAATTTTGCTCGAAGTACTGTGACAGTACCTAGTCCTTACCGTTACAAGTACATTAATATTCATTTCCCATAAAAACCAAGTATATAAAGTGTTTCCTCACTTTGCATACTTGGTTTTTATTCCTACAATATAATAAATAATAAAATTAGGAGTGACCTAGAATTCATTTCAAATTCAATCGTCACTCCTAATTATTTATTATAAAATGCTTTAAGATTTTACCATGCAAATAAACCAACAAATGCTGCAGTAAGTAGTGAAACTAAAATACCTGATAATAACATCATTGGTACATATTTTGAAACAAAGTCTGATGTCTTCTTATCAACAATTCCTTTTAACGTACCTACAATCATTCCAATTGTAGAGAAGTTTGCAAATGAAACCAAGAATGTTGATATGATTGCACGACGATGTGCGCTATATGTGTCAATTACTTTTGTAATTTCTCCCATAACTACAAATTCGTTTGTGACGATTTTTTTGGACATCTGTTGTGCCACGATCCATGCCTCACCCCATGGTAAGCCAAGCAATAAAGCAAATGGATACATAAAGACGCCTAAGATTTGGTTTAAACCAAAACTACCTTTCAGACCCATCCAACTGCCTACTAATCCAGTAATTAAATTAATAAAGCGATCTAATAAATCAGCTAAAGCTACAAAACTAATAACGAATGCAATAATAATTAATACTAATTTACCCGCATTTAATACTGAATCTCCTAGGAAAGAGAAGAACGGTTGACGTTCAACTTTCTCTCCATTATTAATACTATAAATAACATCCTCTTTTTCTTCAACAGTAACAGGATTTAGAATTGAAGCCACAATAATTGCGTTGATAATATTTAAAGGAATAGCAGTTAGTACTAATTCACCAGGAATCATTTGAACGTAAGCACCTACAATAGCACCAGAGATAGAACTCATTGACATCATTGCAACTGTTAATACACGCATTTCATTCATACGTTTAAGTTGTTCGTTAGAAACTGCAAGTGCTTCTGTGTTTCCTAAAAACATCATTTCAATACCAAAGAATGATTCAAACTTAGGTTGACGTGTAATTTTTGCTAGTACGAAACCAATTCCACCAATAATTTTAGGAAGAATATTAAAATACATAAGAATATCAAATAGTGGAACAACTAATAAAATTGGGAATAAAGCACTTACTGCCATATCCATTTGTTTACCACTTGTAAAACTGCTGAATGCAAAGCCTGTTCCAGTGTGAGCTGATTGAATGACCCAAGCAATAGCAGCCGCTAAACCTTCAACAATTGATCTTCCAATTTGGAAATATACAAAGAACCATGCTAAGAATAGATTCAAAAGAACGAGAATTAATACAGATTTCCATTGAATATGTTTGCGATTTCTAGAAAATAAAACTGCCATTCCTAAAAATACAAGTAATCCAATGATATTTATTAGTAAAAACATAAGACACCTACCCACATTTTAAAATTAATATGTATCATATCATCTTTAAATAGAACCGTACTATTTTTACGAAAAAGCACCTAATGTTCTGTAAAAAGTATATTAAACATTATACCATGAGAAAATGTTCGTTAAAATATCATATTAAATAAAAGAGTTATCTATTTTTCTTTTTTAATATGATTCATTATAACTACTATTTAAATCTAATACTTTTATACAAAAAAGAATGGGAGAAAATGAATTTAAAGTAAATTCCCTCCCACTCTTTATATCATTGATTTTATGATTCATGTTTATGAATATCGTTATTGATATAGTCTGCTATAAATTTAGAAGATTGGCCTTTTTCAATTGAACAAAAATTATTATAGAATGCTTCAATTTTATCTTTATATTTTTCTTTATGCATATCTAAGTGTTTTAATTCTTCTGCAAGTTTATATTCATCTGTAATAATTTCCCCCGGTAAATCTTCCATATAATTCATATAGAAGCCACGAAGACCTTTATCATATTTTTCAATATCATAAGCAAAGAAAAATTGAGGACGTTTCAAAATACCATAATCAAACATAACAGACGAATAGTCAGTAATGAGAGCATCAGATATTAAGTATAATTCTGAAATATCATTATAATTTGAAACATCAATAGCAAAGTCATCATATCCAGTTAAATCTAATGCATTTGCAATAAGATAATGCATTCTTAGTAAAATGACATAGTCATCTCCAATTTGCTCTTTTAAATTAGCTAAATTTATTTTCAAATCAAATAAATATTGGCCTTTTTTAACAAATTCATCATCTCTCCAAGTTGGCGCATACATAATAACCTTTTTATCTTTCGGTAAATTTAAATCTTTTTTAATTTGTTCTATATATTCTGTGTCATTTTGTCTTGTAACTAAAACATCATTTCTCGGATAACCAATTTCCCAAATTCTCTCTTCATCCATCCAAAATGCTGATTTAAATATATTTGTAGAATATCGGTTTGGAGATACTAAATAATTCCAACGAGATGATTCACTATAAAAATTCTTTTTATAATTTGCTGTTGTCGTTCCTGGCATTCTTACCACTTTCATGTCATTTGCTAAACGTTTTAATGGTGTGCCATGCCAAGTTTGAATATACACTTGATTGTCTTTTTTATTTAAATACAACGGTAATCGAGCATTTGAAATCCAATATTTTGCTTTAGCATAAGCTTCATAGTATTCTTTGGAACCTTTTTTTACTTTAGTTGCATTTCCAGGAATAATGTTGTTATCGGGTTTAGAAAAGACCCAAATATAATTATATTGTGGATAGTGTTGTTGCATATATTCATATATATACTTTGGACTATCACTGTAATTTTTGCCACCAAACGACTCAAATACAATCGTATGTGGATCTACCATATTTTCATTATCTGTAAGTTGATATTTAGCACGTTCTTTCATCTTACTATTTGTAAGAATACTTTTAAATAAACGTGTTTTTTTACGTAATTCATTCACATATCTTGCATTTTCAATATCATCCATAGATAAAAATATGATTTCAAGATTATATAACAACTTACCATCTTTAATAATATTCCATTTTAGTGCTTTTACTACTTTAACTAGAGTGTGCTCTAAAGCAATATATCTTGCTTTAATATCTCTAAGTGAGGGATCAAAACCTTTTTTAATTTCATTTTTCATTCTTTGAACTAAAAATTTCTTAACTTCTTTATTTGTAGTTCTTTGCATAGCATCAAAGAAACTATTTGTGTAATCTTCAAATTTATAAATAAAATCTTGATCACTTAATGTATTACCATTAAATGGATCATATACTTCACCGCGATAATAAAATGGGAAATTAACTATTCTAACAAAATTTTCAGCATATTTTAGATAATCTAATACAAAAGAAGTATCAATGAAAATATTTAACTCTTCATTAAATTTAATGTTATGTGCTTTAATAATTGCATTTCTAAATAAAATATTACATGCAGTTTCTTTTCTTAAAATTGAATTAGGATTTGAATGATGTGAACGGTATTGCAAACGTATTTTATCTTTGTCTACATATTGAGGACGTTGCATTGTAAATTTGTGTATTGGCGCAATCAATGTATCTAAACCATTAATATGATTTAAATAATATTCAATAGCATATGAAGCTAATTGATCATCCGCATCTAAAAACATCACATATTGACCTTCTGCTGAGTCTAAAGCTATATTTCTAGCATGTGCATGACCAGTATTTGTCTCAAGTTGAATAAACGTCACATTTTTATCATAAGATGCTAACGTTGTATTTAAGATTTGTGTTGAATTATCCGTAGAACCATCATCTACAATAATGACATCAAAATCTTGATTCCTTTGATTTTTTAAGCTATTAATACAGTCTTCAATATATTCTTCACTATTAAAATACGTAATAATTACTGATAGTTTATTCAATATCATTCTCTCCAATTTTATTTATGTTTATTCAATTAGTTTTTAAGTAATGTATTTGTGTACTAACTATATCTTATTCACTTAAGATTTTATTCTAATCTACTTCTACAAAGTAAAGTTTCATATTAATATATCATCAAAAAGTTTAGATGTTCAATATTCATTATTTATTTAAATTTTGTGTAGTCACAAACTGATGATATTTTTCATGATGATGCATTAATTCATCATGTGTACCTTCACCAGTCACTTGTCCTTGATCAATAAAAATAATTTGACCAGCCTTCTTAATAGTAGATAGACGGTGGGCAATCACTATCGTTGTTCTACCTTTCATCAATACTTCTAAAGCTTCTTGAATTTTTTGTTCACTTTCACTATCAAGATTCGCTGTAGCTTCATCAAGTAATAATATATCTGGATTTTTTACAAAACTTCTAGCAATATCAATACGTTGGCGTTGACCACCGGACAATTTTAATCCACGTTCACCTACTAATGTATCGTATCCTTCCTCAAATTGCATAATAAAATCGTGACAATTCGCTAGTTTTGCATATTTGATTAACTCTTTATCTGACACCTTACGATTAATACCATATAAAATATTGTCTCGGATAGTTCCAGTCATCATAGAATTTGACTGCATGACATATCCAATTTTGCTACGCCAATTTGTAATTGGAATATCATAAATACTTTCATTACCATATGTAATATCCCCATTATCGATATCATACATACGTTCAATTAAATTAAAAATGGTACTTTTTCCGGAACCAGAAGGGCCAACAAAAGCACTAATGTCGCCTTGAGGTATACGAAATGATACGTTATCAAGAATTGTTTTTACATCATACTTAAATTCTACGTTGTTAAATTCAAGTGCTCCATTCTCAATATGTCTATTAGCAATAGGTTCTAACTGTTCCATTGGTTCAATAGGCTCTTGCAAAATTTCATAAATACGCTGACTTGCGCCTACCGCTTTTTTATAATCAGTCATAAGTGTGGACAAATTCATAAGAGGCATAGATAATTGCATCACATAAAAAATCATAGCAATTAAAGTACCTGCTGTGATAGCACCCGTAGCGATTCTAATTGCTCCAAAACCTAAGATGACTGCTATCATTAATAACATAATGACACTTGAAATAGGTTGAATAATTGCTGTGATTTTTGCTTGTCGTAAACCCAATTTATAAATTTCATTTAAGTTATAATGTGCATTATTTAATTCTTTTTGTTCAGTATTTGAAACTTTTACTAGACGCATTTCTGTCAAAACACGACCTAATAATCCACTAAAATTAGCAATTTCTGATTGTGTATGTCTTGAAATTTTTTGCATACGTCTTCCAAGAGGAATCATAATGCCCATAAATATTGGAATAGCTATAAAAGTTAGCAGAGTCATTTGCCAATCCATTATAAATAACATAATAATAGATCCAATCAATGTAATAATAGCTGGCAATAATTGGGGTAATTTTTGAGAAATAAAATCATTGATTACTTTCGTATCATCAGTAAGACGACTCATCAACTGACCGCTTTCATTTTTGTCAAAAAATGGCATTTTCAGTTTAATAATATGTTCCCATAATAATGAACGGATACCAAAAATCATTTTCTCCCCAATTTTACTCAGTAGATAAATACCTAAACCACTAAGTAACGCATTCACAATAAATATACCAGCAAATAAAACAACAATATTCCAATTAATATTATTAGTAGAAAACTTGTCTACTAAACGCCCCGTAAAGAGAGGAATTAATAGACCGCTAAGACTTCCTAAAGAAGAAATAATAACAGCAGCTACAATTAAACCGTATGGCCAAGACAATCGTTTAAATAGAAAAAATAAAGGATTTTCTTCTTTCATATATATACCTCTTTAGTTGTCAATTTACATTTTAATATCTTATTTTATGCTTATTTTAATTTTAAAAATAGTTAAGCATAATTTAACTATTATGGTGCTAATTAGTGTTTAGTATAACATGTTATCTCAATTATTTTGTCACATGAAAATAGGAGTGTCCCAGAATTCACTTTGAATTCGTTGTTCACTCCCATAAAAATCCATAAAGAAACGATAATTCAAATCAAATTCATTATCCTTTCATTTTCAATTCAGTCAATTATTGATACATAGATCAATTAAAACATCTCATACATATCTTTGACCATCAAATTATTTAGCATCTTTTCCGTATAACTCTTGTTTAATTTTAGTGGTTGAAATCCCTTCAGTACGTTTGAGATATACGACTTCACATTTATCTTTTAGGAAATCAAACTCACCTTCCCAGTCATGGCCCATGACAAAAACATCAACATCATAACGATCAACATCTGTTTCTTTCTGACCCCATCCATCTTCTGGAATTACTAAATCTACGTAACGAATAGATTCTAGCATCATTTTACGTTGTTCAAAATCATAATACGATTTTTTATTTTTTATTTGATTAAATTCATCTGTTGATAAAGCTACAATTAAGTAATCGCCCATTTCACGAGCTCTTCTCAACAATTCTATATGACCATAATGTAATAAATCATATGTACCATATGTAATGACTCTTCTCATAATCTCTATCTCCTTTACAATTTTTTAACATTTATTAATAATCTTAATTTAGCATAAATATATTTTACATACCATTAATTTTATTATTTAAATTATACTTTATCATTTACTTATTTATCATACGTTTCAAAGATTGCTTTCCACTGAATGCTAATTTCTTAGGCATCACTTGTGCTTGAAAACGTAAAAAGCCAGGACGCCCAATTCCTACATCAATAAGTGTACGTCTCCATAACTCATATGTTTCACGTGTCCAATGCTTCGCACTTTGCTCTACAGCTTGTATGATTCTAAACAAAGCTTCTCCAGAATAGTTTGTATGTTGCATATCTCTGATATATTGAGTTATTTTTTCTATAATTTGATATGTTACTTTACTGTATTTAATTAAATATGCTTGAATGAGATAACTTACAATTAAGTCATCCATTCTATAACTATAATATGCCTTTTCGTTTACAAGTAATAACATATCCATTACTTCACGTCGAACTTTTCTAGCATCTTCTAAATAAGATGTAAACGTATCTGCACGTTGATCTGTAATGGAACCTTCTCGTTCATTGTACCCATACACTATAAAAGGAAGTAACTGGATATCCCTTGCCATCAAATAAGCGCGAGTGACAAATGTATGTTCTTCGCAAAATACTACATCTTCATCAAATCTTAATGTATTAAATTTGGCTTTAAATAGCTTTCCGCCTGGTCCAATAGATTGAAGTATTTCTGGTGCTTCTGCTAAAGAAACAGTTGCTTCACGATGAATGTCTTCATGCGTTGAAATGACTTTCCAGTCACCATTTACTCCTCTACCTATTTGCCCAATCACGATATCTAGATGGTTATTTTTCTCATAATATTGAATCATTTGATCCATTTTCCCAGGTAAAAATTGATCATCTGCATCTAAGAACATAAAAGCATCGATATCATCAGACATTGCAGAAAGACCTATATTTCTACTTTTGGCCGCTCCTTGATTGTCTTGGTGATAAACAATAAGATGTTTAACTTCTTTTTGCAATTCAGTTAACACTTGTTTTGTATGATCTGTTGATCCATCGTTAATACAAATAATTTCTACATCATGTGTTGTATCAATCGATTTAATTGCTTTTCGAATTGTATTTTCAGCATTGTATACTGGAATAATAACCGCTAATTTCATTATTTCACCAACTTTTCAATAAATTTCAATACGTTTTCTAAGCTTTTTTCATCGTTATATTTATGCCAATTTTTAAATAATGGTTTTATTTCTTCTTCGTTATATTTAATCTTAGTCATTAATTCATCTATATGTCTCGTTTTATAAAATGATGGGATATCACGATAAAATTGGTTCAACCCACGAATCTCTTCATACTCATTTTCGTCAAACACATAAAATAATGTTGGTTTATTGAGTAAGCTAGCTTCTATTGGTAGTGAGCTATAATCACTAATAATTATATCAGCCATCATCATTAACTCTGATGTTGTCGCAATATGTTCACTATTAGGAATCGATGGATGAAGTTGATTGATTAGAGTATAGTTAGGTAATTGCTTTTCAAAATATGCTTTATCAATTTGACGATTATCCGCTTGATTTTCACGATAAGTAGGAACATATAATGCTAATTTATTAGGAATATTATAATATTTTTTTAATTTTTTTTGCTCCGTCTTAAGGTCTAATGTAAAGTATTTGGTTAATCGTGGTAAACCAAATTTAAGCATTTGAGTTTTTTTTGCATCAAAAGCACTTTCAAAACATCTGCTCATTTCTTCTCCGCCAACTAAATAATAATCTGTAGCTTTATAAACGCTTTTATATTGTTGAACCATTTTTTTATTATTCAAATCTACTTGATGATCCGTTAAACCAAAATTTTTCAAAGCACCGGAGGCATGCCACGTTTGGATAATCGTCTGTTCTTTTTTCTTACGATACCCACCGAGCATAAGATAATACGTATCAATCACAATCACTTTTGCTGTACTTATCGTCTTGATATGTTTCACTATATATTTATTTCCAGCTGGGACAAAAGATACATTTTTAAATTGCTTTAGCTTTGTCCATTCTTTTTCTTTAGCAATTACTGTTAGTTCATAACCTTTCTGACTTAATTGCTCAATTATTGGCATAACGTCCTCGGGAAATGTCATTAAAACAGCAATATGATTAGATTTTAGTCGTTTAAATCGAAAAATCTGGTTTACGATAGTAATAAGTATCATATAAATATTTTTTATCACTACTCTTATCATCATTTAATCCCCTTACTCGTTAATAAAATAAATTTTAACATTTATAAAGAAAGAGTAGGACAGAAATACATTGATTTTGTCTCTACTCCTTATCATTTTCACATACATCTTTGTCGAATCAGTCTATATTTTACCTTTATTTTTGATATATATGCTAAAGAGCTTGAAATGCAATCTAATACATTTCAGGCTCTCTACTAAACAACGTAAGTGTTAATTTATCAAGCTCTTATTTTATAAGAAATCTGCAAAATGATCTCGATATCTACGATGTAATATAGATCCTAATACAAAAAATACTATAATAATAACAATATTATAAAGAAGCAATCTCCAGTGCTCAATAAAGTACCATTGATGAAACAAAATGGCTGCACGGTAAGATTCAGCTAAAAAGTATACAGGATTAAATTTCATAATATCATTAATAACGCTACTAATCCCAGTATCTTTTGGTATCCATAAAATAGGAGACATATAGAATAAAATTCTTAATAATGCTTGCATAATCATTTGTGTATCACGAACAATAATTCCAAGCGTTGATGTAAAAAGTGCTACAGAAGCCACAAAGAAAAATGTTAGCGGCACGTAAATTAATAATTGTACAATATGAATAGAGGGCATGATGCCATTTCCCATACAAATTGCAATAATCAGTGCTAACAAGCCAATATGACCGTAAAATTTACTTGTTACAATATACGTTGGAATAATCGATAAAGGAAAATTCATTTTCGCTACTTGATTAAACTTCGTAGATACTGATTTCGTACCTTCAAGAATTCCTTGATTAACAAAGAACCACATACTAATTCCTACTAGTAACCATAAAATAAATGGAATGCCGTGTATCGGTTGATTGCTACGAATTCCCATACCAAAAACAAACCAATACACCATAATTTGAAGTGCCGGGTTAAGTAATTCCCAAGCCATACCTAAGTAATTATTTGTATTTACTATTTTTATTTGAAATTGTGCAAGTCGTTGCACTAAATAAAAGTTTTTTATATGCTCTTTAAAAACAGTTCCTACTGCCGACATTGAAATAAACCACACTTTCAATTGTAGATTCATAATGGCTTTTAATTTCTTTAACTATTGAATAAAATCGTTTTGTTATAAAATTTCTAAAGCAACGTTTAAAATGATTCAAATGTATTCATTGTATATTCACTTAACTTATTAGTCAAAAATTTTATTAGGATAGACTTAATATAGAAAAGAAAGTAAAATTAATATATTGTTTACAAAAAAGATACAAAATCTCATATACACTTTACACTAGGTTAATAAATTTAACAACTATTGAGTGATGTATTATAATCTATATAATAAATTATAAGAAAGGAAAAATCATGAGCGTATCTGTTAACATAAATCATGTAACAAAAGAATATCGAATATATCGTAATAATAAAGAACGTATCAAAGATGCATTAATTCCTAAAAATAAAAATAAAACTTTCTTTGCTTTAGATGATGTATCCATCACTGCTTATGAAGGCGATGTTATTGGTTTAGTAGGTATCAATGGTTCAGGAAAATCCACATTAAGTAATATGATTGGTGGCTCATTATCTCCAAGTTCTGGAAGTATAGATCGTCATGGTGAAGTAAGTGTAATCGCGATTAATGCCGGGTTAAACGGAAGACTTACTGGCATTGAAAATATCGAATTTAAAATGCTTTGTATGGGGTTTAAAAAGAAGGAAATTAAAAGACTTATGCCTCAAGTTATCGAATTTAGTGAGCTTGGCGAATTTATCTATCAACCCGTTAAAAATTATTCAAGCGGTATGCGTGCGAAACTCGGCTTCTCCATCAATGTAACTATTAATCCTGACATTTTAGTTATCGATGAAGCACTATCTGTTGGTGACCAAACGTTTACTCAGAAATGTTTAGATAAAATATATGAGTTTAAAGAAGCAAATAAAACTATTTTCTTTGTAAGCCATAATATCAGACAAGTGCGTGAATTCTGTACTAAAATCGCTTGGATTGAGGGCGGAAAGCTAAAAGAATTCGGTGAATTAGATACAGTCTTGCCTAAATACGAACAATTTTTAAAAGATTTTAAGAAAAAATCTAAAAAAGATCAAAAAGCATTTAGAAAACAACTTGATGAAAAACGTTTTGTTGTAAAGTAAAAGAGGTAAAGACCTAAGCCATTCGTGTGCTTAAGTCTTAGCCTCTTTTATTTTCCTTCTTATTTTGCAATCTCCAAACTTTAAACATAAATTTAGGAATATTCTTTATACGACCGATCCGCTTCCAGTCGATAAGTAATCGATATACCCATTCAATATTTAAATTTCTAAAAATTCGAGGTGCTCTTTTTTTAGTACCACTAAATACTTCTAACGATCCACCTACCCCCATCATTACCGTATGCTTAAAATGACTTAGGTTTTTTTGAATCCACTCTTCTTGCTTTGGAAAACCCATTCCAACAAACAAATAATCAGGATTAAAACGTTGAATTCTTTTCACCACGGTTTCATCAGACAAATCAATATACCCATGATGATACTCAAAAGTAACATTAGGATATTTACGTTGTAAATTGTCTTGTGCTTGGGCAACAATTTCATTTTTTGAGCCTAATAAATATACTTTTTGACTTTGTTGGTGTGCAAGTTTAATACATTCTTCCATAAGTTCAATGCCTGGTACACGCCGTTTTAATGGTTGCTTCAACCTATTTGAAGCTTTAACTACACCTGTACCATCCGCAATGATATAATTTGCACTGTTTATAAGCTTTCGATAGGTTACATGTTCAGAAGCATACACTACGATTTCAGGATTAGCAGTTACAATAAACAAATTATCATTTGTATTATTTTTAAGAAAATGTTTAACATTTTCAATCATATCCAACATTGTCACATTATCAAATTGCACGCCTAATATATCTACTTTATTATTTTTTTTCTTTTTTGGACTATACATTTACGTTAACTCCTTGTTTTCTTACTCTCTTTATATGCAGTAATTCGTAATAATTTCAACTAATTAATCGTATATTATTTTTGCCATTTTATTAAAAAATACATCTAAAGTCTAAACGACCAATTCACCTTAATGTTTTATAATAGAAGTTATACTATTAACGTGAGGTTGATTATGGATTATTTGCAACAATTTTTAACTACGAATATTATCTTAAATATTTATTTAATCATTATTATAGCAATATTCTATATAATTATTCATCAAAATCGACACCGTTCTTTTAATCAATATTTAGATATTTATCTAAATTATATTCCAGTACTGACTCACGAAATGGGTCATATTCTATTTAATAAGTTAAGTGGAGGGCATGCTAAAGATATTGTCATTATTGTACGCCCTAGTGAACGTAAAGAAACGTCACAACAAGGTTATGCCATTACACAATCTAAATCAGTTATCGGACAAGCTTTTACTACATTAGGTGGATATGTCATGCCACCAATCATGTTAATAATAGGGTTTGGTACAATTCATTTTAATTACCCAAGCTTATTTTTAATAATATATAGTTTGATATTTATATATTATCTTATTTTAACGTCTCGAAAATTGTCTCCCATTATTGTTTTAATGATTTTTATTTCGCTATTGTATTTTTTATTGCACGCCAATAATCAATTCGTTATTATTTATATCGTTATCACCTTATACCATCTCATCTTAGGAGTACTATTAGGAGAAGTTCTACAATCTAGTTGGACAATAATATCATTAACATTACAAAAAAGAAAAACACGTTGGGATGGTAATGCTTTAGCTGAATTGACACATTTACCGACGTTATTTTATAGTCTATTTTGGATTATGATTAACGGTATCTCATTATATTTAATATACAAATTTATGATTTAAGAACGGTTCATCAGATTCAAAATGAATAGATGACCGTTCTTCTTTAATTTTTTTCTACAAACATATTCATTGCATTATCATAACTTAGAATTGTCATAGCCGTATTACTTTTTATAATAATGACTTTATTGGTTTTATCTTTGGATACTATTTCAATATTGTCTTCAATTGAAATATGCTTACTTGATAGATAAACAAGTAAGTCCGTTTTATCACGGACACGTTTAATTTTTACTATGTCTCCCGCATCATATTCAAGTAATGAATGATTATATTTTTCTTTATAAATATGATTTCTGGGAATGGTTCCCCCATGTGGACAAGTTTCAGGGTAATTTAAAAGTTTATCTATCCTTTGTACAAATAAGTCAGAAATTTTATGCTCTAAAATCTCTGCTTCTTGATGTACTTCTTCCCAATTGTAATGTAGCACTTCAATTAAAAATTGTTCTAATAAGCGATGTCTTTTTATAATATCGAGTGTATGAGAGAGACCTTCTTCAGAGAGCTTTACCCCTTTATAACGTTTAGTTTCAACAAACCCAGCTTTTTCTAAACGACTTACCATTTCACTCACAGAAGGTGGTTTTATATCTAAATATTGAGACAGTATTTTATTTGAGACAAAAGAGCTATCGCCACCATTAGTTAGAATTGCTTTGAGATAATCCTCTTTTTCTTCAGTTAACATGATTTCACCTCATAAACAGTTTCATCTTATTGTATCACGAATGATTAAGTAATGTGATTGTCTTCCATTAACTTAAAAGAAGTAGGATAAATCTTAAATTTTAATTTCAAATCTTCCACTGATATTCAAAAAACCTGAGACATAGTAAGTTGTCTCAGGTTTTGTATTCATCATTATGAACAATTAAATTAATCAGTTAAACTGTCTACAATGACCATTTCATCATAGTTAATTGATTCACGTAATTTTAAAGCTGTTGCTTCTGTAATCTCTTCATTAGTAATAAGTTCAGTTAAAATACGTCGTTGTTCTCTTAATGCATTCAACTTAATTTTGGTGATTGAATCTTCAGAACGTGTGTTAAAGAAGTTAGAGGGCGATAAGTTATCTATTCTCATCAAATATCCATCACATATCATACCTACTTCTAATTTATTGTCTTCATTTGCTTCTTTAACAAGTCGGCTTACTACATTATAGTGAACTCTTTTATTAATTTTAGAAAGTTCCATTAAGTTTTCAGTCACACTTAATGATGAAGCAGCATTTATACGTGTACGAATATGACGTTTTAAAAGTAATCCTCTGATTCCAACAATAATACGACGAATGAGTGAAGCTTGTCTATAAACTTGTGTTCGTTCAGCAAAACGCATGTAGTTTTCTAACATACTTTCAGTAATTTCGCCTTCATTTGCTAATTTTTCGAGCGTTTTTGTTTCTACATTAAAAGCAATTCGTTGTAATCGTTCAAGTTCTTTTGAGTTCTCATCATCTTTTTCTACCGATTTTAGGAAAGTCAATTTATCATGATACTCTTTAATGACATTTCCATAACGATAGCTTGTCTCATATGATGATCGTTTATTTAAGTAGTCAATCACATGTTCTAAAATGTAAATTCTTGCTTCTTTAAAATTCATACTTCCTATTTTAGGTTTAGGTGCATTTTCCGTTAAAAATGGTAACACAACTTGTGCAATCACTAAACTTAAAATTACCATGCCCGAAGAAATAAATAGTAAATCATTACGATATTTGAACGCTTCATGGTTTGCAAGATAATAAGGTAAAGTCAAAGCTATAGCAAGGGAAATGGTTCCGTGTACTCCGCAAAATGTCATAATCAGTGCATACTTACTACGTTTAGGTGGTTTTTCTTTTGTACTATGACCGTCGTCATTCATAAGTTTTTGGAAAGGACTGACTGACAAATAGAATAAAGGATACAATACATAAACCCATATAAATCTAAATAGATAAACTGCCAACGCTACTAATAAAGTAATACCCACTAAGAAAAGTAAGTTATGTGGCTCACTTTTAATAATCTTTTCAATTACTTCAGGTACTAAAAATCCAAGTATAGAGAAAACGAACCCATTTAGTGCATAGCCTAAAATATTCCATGTGTGGTTATAACTCATTTGCAGACGTGTACGTGTTTGCGCAATACGATCACGTTCAAAACCATGAACAAGACCTGCAACTACAGCAGCTATAATACCTGAAGCATGGAATAGCTCCGCTACAAGATATGTTACAAAAGGAGTTAATAACTGTAAGAAAGTAAACATATTAATATTTTCAATACCGCGTCTTGTTAAAGTTAAACGGAAACGAACAAGTAAGACTCCTATTAATAATCCAACAATTGCTCCTCCTAATGAAGCGATTAAGAATTGTTGAATTGCTTCAAATAATGAGAAAACACCAGTCACTAATATACCTACTGCTATTTTAAATGAAATGATACCTGCAGCATCATTTAATAACGATTCACCTTCTAAAATCGTCATTGCACCTTTAGGTAAGACTTTACCTTGAGTAATAGCTTGAACTGCTGGTGCATCAGTAGGACAAAGAATTGCGGCAATCGCAAATGCTGCACCAATCGGTAAATCAGGCCATACTAAATGAATAAATAACCCCACCCCTATAACCGTAGTGATTACTAAACCTAATGCCATTAACATGACGGGTTTAATATATCTACGTAAATGTACCCTAGAAACATGGACGCCTTCCACAAATAATAGCGGCGCTATTGTTGCTAGCATAAAGAGTTCTGAATCAAAATTGAATTCTACTGGTACGGGTAGTATAAAGAGGATCATGCCTAATATAATTTGAATAAATGCAAGAGGCACCTTAGGAATAAAAGTATGAACAAAGGAGCTAATAATTACAATAGCTAGAAATATGAGAATGGTTTCAAATATTTCCAAACTTTCACCCCATCATTTCATATTTAATTTGAGAAATAAGATATCGATACACTAATTAACAATAAAAACAACATTTACCATTCTTATAATCTCAATTTAATATTTATTTTACCATTAATAAATATTCATATTAACTAACTTGCACTTTCAAAATAATTCACTTAAAAATTACTAAGATATGCAGTTATTCTTCTAAATCTTCGATATTTTTATCACCTTGTTGTTTTCTTTTTTCAGCTCTATGGTTCTTAATATCATAATACAGTTTTTCTCGTTGTTCTTCTCTTTTTTTAGCACGACTTTTTAACTCATCTGTTGTATTAAATTCTTTTGAACTTAATAAAATGGAAGATTGTCTTGGTGCATCATCTTTTCTATACATGTATGCTCCAGTTCGATAAGCTGCTCTAGCAACAAGGTGCATACCAACAGGAGATGTTAAATTAATAAAGACAATGGATAGTAATAAACGAACACTAAAGAAACTTTGCACCGTCGTAAAGTATATTAATACCCCGATTAAAGTAAGTAATACAGAAAGCGTTGAGCTTTTCGTAGAAGCATGACTACGTAAAAAAACATCTTGAAATTTTACAATGCCTATTGCACTAATCACTGCAATAATACTTCCTAGAAAAATAAGAATAGACGCAATCAACTCAGTGACGCTTTTTATGAGTTCCATTGAATACCCGACCTCCTCCAATAAATCTAGAAATAGATACAGAGCTTACAAATGAAATAATCGCAATTAACATAATTGAATCTAAGTACGCATCAGTATCATAAATCACGCTAACCACCCCAACAATGCACATAATTACAGCACTGGCTGCATCAAATGCTACGACTCTGTCTGCCGTTGTAGGACCTTTAATCAAACGAAACAATCCAATAATAAATGCAATACCAAATAATATTAAAGCTCCTGTACTAAAAAAGTTAGTCATTGCTTGGATCATCGTGACACCTCCATAATTAAACGTTCATATTGTTTAATACTTTTTAACAAATTAGCTTTTTCATTTTCAGAAATGTCTATACTATGAATAAAAAATTTATTGGTTACTTTTGAAATTCTAATCACTGTAGATCCAGGCGTAATAATAATTAAAATGGTTAAAAATGTAATGGCCCAATCACTTTTTAACTCTGTTTCATATGTGAGAAGGCCAGGATTCATATCTTTTGTTTTAAATAAAATATATTTAATGATACTAAGACTTGAAGTAATTAACTGATACAAATATACGGCTAAAAACTTAATAGCTACCCATATTTTTACTAAATAAAATTCTTGACCAAAGAATCGGTGAAGTATATAAATAACAATTAATCCTATAAGATAGCCAGCTACAAAGGTAGAGAATAAAAAAGAACTTTGGTCTTGAAAGAGTACCCATAGAAAAGCAATTAAGATATTCAATACAATTTGTCTCATTTATTCTCCTCCTTTAAATGCGGATTAACTAAGTGATGGAAGTAAGCATCATTTGTATTTAACTCTGTTGCATTTTTAGTAACATTCATAACAATGGGTGCCGCAAGACCCATAACTAGTACAACTACAGTTAGTATGCCAATCATACCTTTTCGATGAGCAGGTAATGGGTTGTAATCAACTTGCTCGCCATCTGTATCTCCAAAGTACATAATAAATAGTATTCTAAATAGACTATACATTGCTAAAAGACTTGTTAAAATCATTAGTGCTAATCCAATATAATTACCATTTTGAACCGCACCTTGGAAAATAAGCACTTTACCAGGGAACCCACTAAATGGAGGAACCCCGCCAATTGCGAAAATCATAACGATAAATGCTACGCCAAAGAAAGGCTCTCTCTTTGCCAAACCATATAAATACTTATATTCTCTATAACCAGACATATAAACTAAACTACCAATAATAAAGAATAATAATGTCTTTACTACAATATCGTTTGTTAGATAAAAAATAGCACCATGAATTCCAGCAAATGTATTTGATCCTAAGCCTAAAATAATAAAACCAATTGATAAAATAACTTGATATGCTGCAATTTTCTTTATGTCTTTAAATGCAATAACTCCAAAAGCACCAATAATCATTGTAATACAAGACATAAATACAAGTATTGGGTGTGTAATATTTGGATGTTGATCAAATAATAAAGTAAAGAAACGAATTAAAGCATACGCTCCCACTTTCGTCATTAAAGCTGCAAATAAAGCTGCGAGCTCAGTATTTAATACTGCATAAGCTTTAGGTAACCACATAAATAAAACTAATGATGCTTTTGAACCAAATGCAATCATAAATACAATTGCAATGACAACTACCATTTCATTATTGTGAACATCGTCTAAGCGTAATGCAACTTGAGAAAAGTTTAATGTCCCTACTAATTTGTAAAGTAAACCAATACCTAATAAAAATAACCACGAACCAATAATATTTAAAACAACATAGATAATGGCTGCTCTTAATTGTTCTACTGATTGTCCTAATGTTACAAGCACAAATGATGCAAGTAACATAATTTCGAACATAACATAGAGATTAAATAAATCAGAAGTTAAAAAAGCACCAATCACACCGATAGTTAAAAATAAAATAAATGTTGGTAAGTAATAGCGATTCACACGTTTTTCAGCAGGTCCAAATCCATATGCCATAATTAAAGTCACTACAAAAGAAGCGACTGTTACCATAAGTAAACTTAAAGTATCACCTAAAAATTGAATACCAAATGGTGCTTTCCAACCACCAAAATCTAAAGTGATCGGTTTATGATTCATCACATAAATCAATAAAGCTAGTGAAATAAGCGTATTAACCGTCATTGTTCCAATATATAAAATCTTCGAAACTCTATTTTTATTCTTCGTAAATACAAGTAATAATGCACAAAGAAGTGGTAAGAGAATCGGAAGGATTAATAAGTTACTGTTCATCATCTTCATCCTCCCTAAGCACATCAATTTCTGATTCTTTTGTAACACGATATGTTCGATAAACTAATACAAGTAAGAAAGCTGTCATACCAAATCCAATAACAATTGCAGTTAAAACAAGTGCTTGCAATAATGGATCGACATAGTTGGTATTTGAACCACGAATAAGCGGTTCTGTTACGTGGTCACTATAATGACCCATACTCATAATAATCAAATTACCAGCATGCGTATAAATCGAAATCCCTACAATAATACGAATTAAATTTAAAGATAATATCATGTATGTCGCTAAGAATACGAGAAATCCTATGATAAGTAATAAAATAAGATTCATGATTTACCCCCACTCAATGCCAACATAATTGTGACAATTACACCCACTACTGAAAGTACTATGCCTAATTCGAAAATCGTCACTGTAGTAATATGCATTTCATTAAATATTGGTAAATGAAGTGTAAATTCACTTTGATATAAAAATGATTTGCCAAAAAAGGTGGGCGCAATTGCTGTGATTAAAGAAATAAGCGCTCCAATAATCATTAATTTTCTAAAGTCGATAGGTAAACTATCCAATACTTTTTTTACATCGAAAGCTAAAAACATCAAGATAAAAGCTGAGCTAAAGACGAGACCACCAATAAATCCCCCTCCTGGATTATTATGACCCGCTAAATAAATATAAAAACCAAAAGTAAGTAAAATGAATACAACAATTTTAGTTACTGTTTTTAAGACTACGTCATTTTCTTTCATCTTGACCCCTCCGATCTTTGTAATTTAATAATGTATAAATACCTAAACCAGCAATAATTAATACCAAGCCTTCAAACATAGTATCAAGCGCTCTAAAATCACCTAAAATAGCATTCACAATATTTTTACCACCTGTGAGTTCTTTTGCATTCATATAATATTTAGAAATTGTTTCTAAACCATCACCTTGTTGTGCCATAAACACAAGTGTTACCACTGCGCCTGCAAAAATGAATGCCACAACAATTTTCATAATTTCTTTTTTCTTATCTGCTTTCTTACGTGAAATATTTGGTAAGCGTGAAAAACTAACAATGAATAATATTGTAGTCATCGTCTCTACCACAAGTTGTGTTAAAGCTAAATCAGGTGCTCTCATGATTAAATAAAATAATGCAACTGAATAGCCAATAATTCCATTTAATATTACCATCGTTAAACGTTGTCTTATAAAGACAAGTGCTATACCAACAACACTGATTGAAATAGCAAGCAGTACTTCTAAAGGTCCAAAGTCAGTAACATGCATTAGATGTAGTTTAGGAAACCCTACTCTTAAAAAGCCATACGCTACAAATAGTGAAAACACTAAAAGCGTAATCACATTGTAGTAGTTTAATCGGTTAGTCATTACACCACGAATACTACAGCCAGCATAATGTTCAAATACGCTATAAGCTTTACGATAGGAATTTGTAATAGATGCTGTTTTGATTAAGCGATGCGTTAATACTTTCCAATTTACTTTTGTTGCTAAAATAATTCCTAAAATAATAACAATGATACTAAAAATAAGCGGTAAATTAATGCCATGCCACTGGGATACATGTGGCGCTATCTTATCAACTTGGATACCTAAATTTGTGACATTTCTTAATGCAGGCAAAACAATAGGATGCGTAAAGGTATTTGGAATAAAGAAGATAACAGGTAGCATCACAGCAAAGATTATTGCTGGTAAACTGAACAACCACGGCTCATGAATATGCTTTTTAGGAACTTCTTTTTCATTAAATTCTCCCCAATATGTTTCTTTTAGCATGTAAACTGCATAGACAAAAGTGAATATACTTGCAATCACGCCTAATGCCACAATTATGATTGTTAAAGTTAAACTAAATTGCTCTAACTCAATAGATTTAACTAAAGAATCAAAAAACATTTCTTTACTTAAAAAACCATTTAAAAATGGTACTCCCGCCATTGATAATGCTGCAAGCGTCATACTCACATGCATTTTAGGAAAGAATTTTCTCATACCATTTAATTTTCTAATATCTCTTGTGCCCGCTTCATGATCAATAATACCTACGCCCATAAATAACGTACATTTAAATAATGCATGATTCATGACATGGAACAACCCTGCAAATAAAATTAATGTGTAAATTTTAGCCATTGGTCCGCTTGGATGTTGCGCAATGCCTCCACCTAAACCTACCATTGTCATAATCATACCAAGTTGACTAATCGTTGAATATGCTAAAATTCCTTTCAAATCATATTGTCTCAATGCTGTTAGAGAACCAAATATCATTGTAATTAACCCAACGAAAGTCACAATATAAATATAACTATTACTTAAACCTAAAACTGGTGTAAATCTAAAAAGTAAGAATATTCCTGCTTTAACCATTGTAGCTGAATGTAAATAAGCACTTACCGGTGTAGGCGCAGCCATAGCCTTAGGTAACCAAATGTGAAATGGGAACTGAGCAGATTTTGTAAAAGCACCAATAAGCATCATTATAATCATCGGCATAAATAATGGGTGCGTGCTAATACGTTGGCTTTGCGATAGAATCTCAGTAATTGTATTTGTACCAGTTATGATATATAACATGATGAAACCTATTAATAATGCTAATCCTCCAAATACTGTAATCATAAAGGATTGTATTGCACCTAACTGACTGTTCGCATTACTATACCAATAAGAAATTAATAAGAAAGAAGCTACACTTGTGAGTTCCCAGAAGATATACATCAGAATAGTATTATTAGAAACGACTATACCTAACATGCTAAACATAAATAAAAGTAAGTAAGTAAAAAATCTAGGTAAGTTATCTCCATTAGGAGTTAGATATTGTGTTGCATAGAAGAAAACAGCAATACCTACAATAGAAATTATTAAAGCAAACATTAGCCCAAGTCCGTCTAGCCTTAAATCTAAATTCAAGTCAATTGCTGGCATCCAAACTAGTTTAAAAGAAATAATTTTCTGATGAAGTACATTAGGAATTTGGGACAAAAAGTAAATCGAAGCAATCACTGGAGCGAATAGTGAAATATATCCTGCATAACGTCTTAAAGGTTTAATAAATAAGGTAATTAGAACAATTCCTATTATTAGTAAGAGTGCCCCTAATATATAAATTAAACTCATCAAAACCCTCCTTTTTATAAATTTAAAGCAATAATTGTATGCTGTTCTTCCTTAGGTGATAAACCAATAAATTTCAAAGTTTCATGTGTTGTTTGGTGTCCTAAATACTTTTGAATAATAGCTATAGACACACCTGATTTATAGGCATGATATGCAAAAGTTTTCCGAAGAGTAGTCAACCCAATATGTAAAAGGCCTAATTCTTCGGCTGCGTGGTGAATAATTCGATAAGCTTGTTGACGTGAAAGTTCTTTATGTGTGCGAAGGGACTGAAATAAAAAATGATGATCTTTCAACTGGTTTTCATAAATATATGTATCAATTTCATTTCTAAGATCAGAAGGAATCATAATTTTGATAAATGGGACGCCTTGTTGAATCCACGCTATCTTTATTTCTTTATTTTCTTCATTCTTTACATCTTCAACTTTAAGATGTAACAAGTCAGCGAGTCGCATACCTGTATGTATAGCCAATTTAAACAAAAGATAATCTCTAACAGATTTCGTTTTTAACACTTGATACATCTTTTTAATATCATTCTTTTTCTTAATAGGTTCTACATAATTCATTTCTCCACCTCAAAAAAGTTTCTTATTTAATGATATATCATATTTTAGTAACATTAAAACATTCTGCTCAATTATTTTTAATTTTAAGTTACTTTTTTAAAAAATAATTTCGATATATATAGTGTAAGGAGGTGAAAATAAGATGAACGAAATTACTCAGTTATCAGTTATTTGTACTCACATTACACATGATACAAATGGAAAAGCCAAGGAAATTAAACGTCGATTTAATAATATTAATACACATGCTTCTGAAGCAGATATCAAATCATTTGTATCAACAATTTCCAATTTAATTGAAGAAACTTTCGATAAAGTTGAAATTGTAAAAACACAAGGCTTAGTATAATGAATTTTTAAGCAACTCAGTAAAAAGGAGGTATGAACAATGTCCAAAACTTTAGAACTTATATTTAAAACAAATCTAAACAAAACAGCTAAATTACAATTACCACAAATTTCATCATCAATAACGGAAGCTAATGTACAATCAGCGATGGAAAATATCATTAAGTTGAATGTTTTAAGTTTTAACAGTGGCGTTCCAAGTAAGGCAGCTTCAGCTCAAATTGTAGATAAAACAACAACTGTTTTATTTAATTTAATTAATTAACTTAGAAGACATACATTACAGTTTTGAATTTTACATCATGTCTTCTAAACAGTATATTGAGAATGGATGAAGAGTTCTAAAAGAATTCTATCCATTCTCTTTTTTAATATAGAATTTTTTTATAAATATACGTATAATAATCGTATTTGATAGTAAAAATACTGGAGGAATTAAATTTGCTTTTTCTATTTGCACTTGGAATTATTGCTGGTATGATGGTACCTATTCAAACCTCGATAAATTCTAGATTAGGTCGATTTACAGAATCATCTTTTTATGCCTCTACGATTTCTTTTTTTGTAGGAACTTTATTTTTATTAACACTTAATATTATTTTTAATATCCAAATGTTCTCAAACTCGTTTTATGCTGGTCAATCTATTGATTATCATTGGTGGGTTGGTGGCTTACTCGGCGTATGTTTCTTAACAGGTAATTTATTACTTCTTCCAAAATTGGGTGCTGCTCTTACGGTTGTAATGACAGTTGCAGGTCAAATCATAATGGGCGTTATTATTGACACATTGGGGTTACTTGGAGCCAGTCAAACCTCTTTTACTTTTTTTAAAGGTATAGGAATCATTGTTTTATTATTTGGAATTCTTCTTATGAACCACATACCTAAAAATAAACTTAAAGATAAAAGAAATATCTCACTTTACATTTGGTTATTAATTGGATTTATCTTTGGATTTGCCCCCCCGCTACAGACCACAATCAATAGCGGTCTTTCAAAGCAAATGCATTCTTCTTTATTTGCTGCTCTAGTGTCTTTTACAGTTGGAACAATTGCATTGTTTATTCTAACAATCGTCTTTAATAGAAGTTTGAAAATTAAATTAACACAACCTCATCTTGGTCGTATTAAGCCTCTTTATTTTATTGGAGGGATTTTAGGGGTCGTATTTGTTACATCTAATATTATTTTAATGCCTTATTTAGGTGCTGCTCTTACAACCATTGTTGCAATGCTTGGTCAAATGTTAATGGGTGTCATTATTGATCACTTTGGCATTGGTGTACCTAAAAATAAAATGACTTTCCGCAAATTTCTAGGATTAATCTCTATAGCAATTGGTATTATCTTATTACGTTTATTTTAATTGTTGCTAAAATTAAACTTTTATTTAAAATTTCGTCTTCTTAATGAATAATTGAGAAGACTTTTTTGATATCATCATTTAATTATGTTCTATCTAATTCCAAACTTGTATAATAAATGTATATTATTTTTAGAGGTGATGATATTTGAAAAAGTTTTTATCCCCCTTACCGATAATGGTAATCTTCCTTCTTCTCCTTATTTTTTTGTTTGGAATTTATATTTATACTAAGTTGCCTAAAACTACTCATTTAAACAAAATAGAAACGATGACTGTAAAACCACATTACTCTTTTTCTTTTCAAGGCGTTCAACAAGCAAAACAAAGTTACACACTTTATTATGATCCATCATTAGGTATTAGTTCAGATATTTTAATAAAAAATAACGAAACTATATCTAAAGACACGCCGATATTTAAGTACTATAATTTACAAATTGAAAAATATATTATTTCAAAAAAGAAACTTTTATCTTCAATACAACACTCAAATAAAATATCCTCCGATAACTTAAATCAACAATTTCAATTATCTAATGACATACTCAATTTACAACAACACCTTCAAACATACATTTATGCCCCTATTAAAGGCAGAGTTACTATACTTCATTCTTTTCCTTCAAAACCTCATACTGAAATCTTGCAAATTAATAGTGATGAACGAATCATTCGTGCTACAATCAATGAATCTCAACTTAAACAAATTAAAAATAATCAACTTGTTCAAGTTGCTATTAAACATTCTAAACAATTTGAAGGGAAAGTTTTATCTATTTCCTCTATTCCCTATAAAACAGAGCCTTCTTCCTCTTATTATTATGTAGATATTTCTACAGATTCTTCTTACCCTATTGGATATCATTTTGACCTTCATTTAGGAGCAACAGAATATGAATTACCCGATAAAGTTATTTACAATAAAAATTATGTTCTAGTTATACATAATAAAAAAATTATAAAAAGAAACATTAAATATATTAAAAGTAAAAAAAATGGGTATATTATGGTATCCAATGGATTGAATATTGGAGATAAAATTGTTACGCACCCGTCTTCATCATTATTAGAAAGCACCGAATAATCTTTTGTTTTAGTATATTAAACTTTAATTTTATATTATGGGGTGTAATAATAATTGTTCTTAATTAAATCATTTATAAAATTTCCTTATTTTTGCAAAAAAAGTATTAACTAATCAAAACATTGTTTTATTAAGTACATTTTCATTTACTTTCTAATTTTATTTAGTTATAATTAAATAAATAATATAGAATTAAATTAATTTATTTAATCTAAATTATTAATAGCTTTTTTAAACTAATAAATATCGTTATATATAAATAGATTTAACGGATGCAAAAAATAGAGAGAATATTAGTTGGGGAGGTCTTAAAATGGCTATTTCAAAAATTAGTGACTGCTTTGAATTATTAGCAATGATTACTTATGCTGATAAATTAAAAAGTATAATAAAAAAAGAATTTTCAATTAGCTTTGAAGAATTTGCTGTTTTAACTTATATTAGTCAAAGTAAAGAAGAAGAATATTATTTAAAAGATATTATTAATCACTTAAACTACAAGCAACCTCAAGTAGTAAAAGCAGTGAAAAATTTATCTCAAGAAGATTACTTCGATAAAAAACGTAATGAGCATGATGAAAGAACAGTATTAATTCTTGTAAATGAAACACAACGTACAAAAATTAATGAGCTACTGAATAGAGTTAACGAACGAATTGAAGAAGCAAATAAGAAAACAGAATTATAATAGAAAACCCTAAAGAGACTAGGAATCAAACCCTAGAATAATCGAGTCCAAGACATAATTCCTAGCAAAATAGCCAGTAAATGAGTTTATTATAAATTCATTTACTGGCTTCTTTATTTACCATACTACGTATTGTTGGCTCGCTTTCTTAGATGATAGATTCAGCCTGTAGTCTTCAGCTTGTTCTGTTCCCACAAGAGTCTCACCAAAATACTTTGTGTTTATATGTAATTTTACATTGAAATACTTAAAAAATAAGATCCTTTCGTATAATTTAATAAATATCACTCAATTAAATTAACAAGGTTCCTTATATATAAAGAATATCACATGACTCAGCTTACTCTACTAATAGCACTCAATATAAGAAAACGAGCAATCCAACGAGTTGAAAATAATCAAAAATTTATAAAAAAGACAAGTTCTATATTATTTCAATAGAATTTGTCTTTTTTCACTTATCCAAAAACTTTATGTCACAGCCTCTTCTTTTATAGCCATAATTCATATTGTATGATTTTATTTTCTATGGGACAATTTCAACCTAACACTTACTGTATTGGTGAAAACTGTTAACTAGTTTCATGTCTAGAGTCCTTAGCTTTAGCTTATTCTGTTTTCTCAAGTGTTCTATTGTAAATACTTTTTACTCTGTGTTTCCAATTTTAAACCAACAGATTTGTAGTATTAGACGAATCATTTTTTTCTAAAAAGTTTAAATATAATGTCAAAAATTTCTCTTCTTCTTCTATATGAGGTGCATGACCTGACTCATTAAATAAGACATATTTTATATTCTTAAATTGATTTTCACTCTGTTGATTCTCTTTATTAATAATAATTGGGTCATAACGTCCATCTACTATCATTGTTGGGACATTAATAGTATGTGTGACTGTTTTTGAATGATTTTCTGTATCTAATAAAGCTCTAGAAGCTACTGCACTATCTTCATCATCTTGTTTATTATATAAGTGTTGACGTTGCAACCATTTCATCGCAACATCGCTTTTCTTATAAATATATGGAAATAATATAAGTAACGCTTCAGATTTATTAAACCCGGCAATTTCATCTTGGTGCTCAATCATTAATTTTGTAAAACCATGAACAATGTCTTCAGATTTAGAAGATATAATTGTTAAAGATAGTACTTTATCTTTATATTTTTCGGTAAAGGCTTGTGCAATAATTCCACCCATATCATGCCCTAATAAATGCGCATTTTTAATATCTAATTGTTGCATTAACATATTTAAATCATTGATGTGATCGTTTAAATTATAACTAATAGGGCGTGTAGATTTTCCATGACCTCTCACATCATAAACAATGACTCTATAGTATTTTCTCAACTCTTTTTTTAATGAGTAAAACGCAGCTAAATTACCATCTAAACCATGGATTAAAATAATGGGAATGCCAGTACCTACATCTTGATAAGCTATCTTTATTTGATTAGACGTTTCAATTTTTTTCATATCGGCACCTCCCTTAATATTTACTATACCCACTAAAAAATATTTAACGCTATAAATATGTATACAATTAATTATTTTTTTATTTTAAAATTTTTATATATTTTGAATATAAAAACTCAACCATATTTGATTATGGCTGAGTTGAAATAATATATTTGATTAAATACTTTTTCTAGATGATAGTCGTATAGTATACGTAACAATTAGTACGACAATAATAATCCAAATGATAAGTGAAACAGTTTGAGCGACATTTGAATTTACAATAACAGCATCAATCGTCTTTTGAGAGAATAATAAACCTACTGCTGTGTATTCTAGTCTTTTGAAAATAACCCCACATAAACTCATCACAAGTCCCATAAAGAAAACAAATTGATGACTGTACATGGTAATAGGTACAATGCCTACAGTTAGATTAAACGCGCGCATGATAATAAGAATTAAGGCAATAATTGCAATCATATAACCTATAATTATTTCTGTGCGATTACTATATAAATATTTTTTCCGAGCAATTTGTATATTAATAAAAATAGTAATCGGAAAAATAACAATACAATAAAACAAAGACAATATGGTTGCAGCTTGGAATGGAACGTATTGCTTATCATACAAATATGAAATTAAAATAAAATTAATAATAAAAAATATAATTGGATTTAATTGTAAACCAAATAAGTTTCGTTGAATAATCAGAATAATTTGAGCCGTTGCTTTTTCCCTAAAATCTAGATAATCTTTCTTTTTTTCTTCAGATTTTTTAAAGTCGTTACGTATATTTTCTTTAATGTCATCGATAAGTTTAGGGGGCATACCTTTATGAGTAAAATAATCATTCACATTTTCAAGTAATATTTTATCGTTTGATCGCATATGTTGCTCCTTTATCGAATGTAAGTTTTAAAATACACTCAATTTATTCATTTCAACATTTTATCATAGATTTCACTTGATTTCTTATAATAAAAAAGTGGGATAATGAATTCAATCTTGAATTCATTATCCCATTTCTATATATTTTTATTTCTTAAGTAAAGTAAATCGTAACTCCGACTGATTATTTAACTACATTATTTATTAATATCAATACGATATAATCTTAATACTTTGTCTTTAGGTGAGCTTGAGCCAAATTGATAGCTTGTTTTACCATTTTGAATATAAGCAAAATTACCACTTACACTGTTATATTGAACACGTTTAATAGCGTTTTTACCTACACCTTGTGCCACTTGTTGATAAGTTGGGCCATTTGCTTGATTATACGTCATTGACACTCTAGTTACATAACCAGTATTTTTTTTACCAATTGCAGTAACAACTAATACACCTTTATTTGTATGAAATTCATAGTATTTTTCTTGATTATTTGGATTATAAGAATAAATAGGGGTACCATGTTGTTTTATAACATTTTTAATTGATTGACCTATTGTCACATTTTCTAATGTTTTTTGACCTTGAGTTAATTGTTGTACAGTTTGAATTGAATTACCACTAGCTGCTTCGGCATGATTATAGCCTACTCCTGTCATTACTAATCCTGAAACTAATAGGGCTGTTGCTAACTTTTTCATAAGCACTCGCTCCTTTTCTTTTTCTGCTTAATTAAAGTATACTCCATTTATTACCAAAATAACAGGATTATTACAAAAATATTACAAAGATTTTTATTTTATATAACAAGTTAATATTTATACATCCATATATTTAGTGTTGAGGCATGTATCTTTTTATAAAAGGGGTCACTTCATGGATAAACTTCTCTTGTTCCTCTTCAAAAGGATACATACTTGACTGTGAATACACTTCGAAATGTACCTCTCCTATTAAATCGGCTACTTCTTTAGATTCAATAGAGGTTACTCTTTCTCCATACTCACTCGCAACTATAAATGTAGGTTTAGTGATATATTCGAACACTTCTGCAATTCCTCTTTGTTTAAACACTTCATCTACCGCTTCTGTTTCTTCTTTAGTAGAAATTGAATTAGTATCTTCAACATTTTTTAAGAATTTATTAACTTTACGGGGTTTATAATAGCGATGTTTATCTAAAAACTTCTCTTGTTTATCTTCATTCCAATTACGAATTTTATGAGCATATTTTCTAAACAAACGTTCTTCTGGTAATTCTCCTTCAATTGATGTTGGATTGATCATTGTTAAAGAAGATACATATTCTGGATATTGCTTTGATAAATGAGCAATAATTGTAGCACCCATTTCATGACCAATAAAAGCCGCTTGATCTATATAGAGATAATCTAATAATAAGATAATATCATCTGCAAATTCATTAAATTTAATATATCGTGGTTTATCTGAATAACCATGTCCACGTAAATCCAATAATACGACTTGGAATGTTTTTGAGAGCGCGTGAGCTAAATTTTGAAAAATCGAAGCATTTTCAAACGCAGTATGTACAAGCACTACTGGATATCCTTGCCCCATAGTACTATAATTTAATGTCAATCCACCTTTTCTAGTAAATAATTCCATTTAATTATCTCCTTTTTCTTTTTTATTTATGGGTAAAATCGTTAAGAGTTCTTCAATTGTTGTAATGATAAAATCCACTTCTTCTTCTAAAGGTTCTAATTCGGCGTTTTCTTGTTTATACCAGACACTTACCATTCCCATAGCACGCGCAGGAGCCACATCATTTAACGCATCATCTCCAACATACATAATTTCTTCTGGTAATACACCTAGTTGATCAATCATATCTTCAAAAATACGTGGATGTGGTTTGCGATAACCTACAGTTTCAGAAGTTGACAAATAATTAATCACGTGTTCTATTCCTAATGAATAAATTCGAAATTGTTTAATCTTTGACTTTCCATTTGCAATAACACCTAATAAATAATCATGCTCCGATAACTTTTCAAGTGTGTATAAAGTATCATAGTATGGAAATACATATCGATAGAAATGCATTTCAAAATCATGAAATAAATCTTTCCATTTCAATCTATCTATGTGAAATTGTTTTATTATCTCTTTATATACATAAGGTTTATCATTATCTTCATCATCATCTAATTCTATAAATTTATGTTTAAAATCAGCAAGTTGTATATGTACAAAATAATCATGAAAACGCTCATATTGTTCTTCTATAAATTTATCTCGAGACTTAGTTCTATCCAGTAATGTCCCCTCTAAATCGAACACAACTGCTTTTATTTGGCTTAAGTCCATTTTTATTTACCTCTTATCAATATAATTATTCTTATTATTTTAATAATTTTTATTCACTAACGAGTTGCATTAGACTGAGTAACTAAAATATAAAATAATATGGGTATTCCAACAAGCGATAAAATAATACTTGCTGGAATTTGTACTGGATTGATAACAATCCTTCCTATAAAATCAGCGAATAGCATCGTTAATGCACCTATCATTATATTTAATGTCATTTGTATAGCAAGACCATATTGAAAATAATATCGTCTAATTAATTGAGGTACAATGATACCAATAAAACCTATAACACCTACAAATGCGACTGCTGTGGCTGTCATAATAGATGTTAATGATAATACAATGAATGTCATCCATTGCACATTTAACCCTAGAGATTTGCCTTTAATTTCTCCTAATTGCATGAGCTTTATAGGTGTAACTAAACTATATATCACAATGATAATCGGTACAGAAACAATTGTAATATAAATGAGTTCATTCATTTCGGCATTCGCAAAGCCTCCGAAATAATATGCTAACATACGATTCATACGTTCTGGTTTAATTAGTGTAAGTATATATATTAATGCATTGAAAAATGCGCCTACCATGAGTCCAGATATAATGAGCACTTTAGTAGGAAAACCTCTAGACAATACAACTGTCATTATAACAACAATCAAAAGTGTCATGATACTAAAAATGATAGAAAAAATAGGTATAAATAAAAAAGATACACCTAAAAATATAGCTAAACTTGATCCGAAAGTGGCTCCACTCGCTAAACCAAGTGTAAAGCTATCTGCTAAAGGATTATTTAATACTGTTTGAAATAATTGCCCCGTAAACGTTAATATAGCTCCTACCATGAGTGTCTCAAATGTTCTAGGGACTCTAACTTTATAAAAAATCATTTGATTAAATGATTGGTGTAATGACCCTAAATCCCAAAAAAGACTTATAGCTACTATGATACATAAGCCAAGTGTCCAAACTGAAAATGTTAAATATAGATGTCGTTTCATTTCCACTCACATTTCAATTATTATTTATATCCTATATTACAATGAATATATCGTTACTACTACTTAAAATAAGATTACAAATTAATTCTTTCTCTTTTTCATCTTAATTTGTAAGAATTTATGTAGTATAAAAAGCCTACAACATTGTCACTATCGTTGTAGGCTTTAGAAATGTCTTTCATCTTAACGCTTATAAATTGCATCGCGTAATGCTTTCATACCTTCATCAATACGAGGTCCAGGACGTGAAATTTCATCACCATTTACTGTTTCAACACGTCCATTTTTTACTGCGTTGACTTCAGAGAAACCATCGCGTTTTTTAATCACTTCATAATATTCTTTTTTTGAAATGCCTTCAGTTGAAATTAAAATATCAGGATTCTTTTTAATAATACTTTCTTTATCTACTGCTTTCCATCCATTAACATTTAAAAATACATTTTTGGCATCTAGTTTTTCTATCATATCATTGAAAAAAGTTTCTTTTCCTGCTGTATATATTTCAGGTTTTGAAGACACTTCTATAAAAACACTCTGTTTCTTATGATGTGCTGGAATTGATTCAATTACTTTTTGAACATTATCTTTTGTTTCTTTGACTAACTGTTTTGCCTCTTTTTCGCGATGAGTCACTTTGCCTACTTGTTCAAATGAATCGTAGACTTGATTTAAAGACTGAGCATCTTTAATATAAACTACCTTCACACCACTATCAGCTATACTATCAAGTGTCTTTTTAGCAGATGATTTTTGAGATTCATGAGCTAAAATTAAATCTGGTTTAGCTTTTAAAAGTGCTTCTTTATTTAAGTTCATTGCGTCAAATTGTTGCTTACCTTTTTTTACGTTTTTTGGATAATCATCAACTGTTGATACACCTATAATATTTTTTCCAAGGCCAAGTCTATATAATATTTCAGTATTACTTGGAATCAAGGATATAATACGGTGATATGTATGAGTATTATTATTCTGATTAGTTGTTTCTTGCTTAGTTGAATGTGTAGAATGATGCCCTTTTTCACTTGATTGGTTTTGACCACATGCAGCTAAAACTAATACTAATGTAAACAAAATAATCCACAGTTTTTTATTATTCATTTATAAACAATACCTACCTTTCACAATTTTGTCATTTCATATATTTATCATACCAAATTATTTATATAATTAATTTAATTCTATAAATTTTTAATGTGTAATTTTATATTATTGATTAAACTTAATGATTTAATTCTATTTTAAAATAAAAAAAGAAGGAAACGGATTTCAAAATAAATTCTGTATCCTTCTTTTTTCATACTATACAGTAGCTATTTTAGGATTTGGACCATACTTATTTGTCCCCTCATCACTATCTTTTATTGTAAATGCAAAAGTAATTACAAGAATAATAAGTAAGACTAAAGACATAGCTGCCACCATAATTCCTAATTCAAGCGCAATCATTCCATTGAAAACACCATCAACTGAAATACCGTATGTTCGATCTACAATACTTGAAATTTTTCTAATTAATGTAAATATTAAAATAATAAGAGGTAGAACCATTGTGTGCCCTGTATCATGCAAACGACGCACCGTCATCGTAAACGTTCCTATAAAAATAATGATGTCAATGATTTCATACACAATATCAAAAAATGTATGCCCTCCATTTAACCCCAAAGTAATGATATTAAAAAGTAAACTCATGATTACTAAAATAATACAATTAGCTAAAATAGCAAACCAATAATGACGTCTTCTAGTTCGACTTTTTACATTAAAATAATTTTGCCAAAATAATTTGAATGCTTCTATCATGTTTAAGCTCCTTTTATTCATAAGATATATTATACATATATCATCACATATTATAGAACTTAAAAACATCTTTTATTAAATATCATTTCGAATCGCATTAGCAATATACTGATTTAAATTATCGTGTCGTTTGTTATTAATTGTTTTAGCAAATCGTTCATCATTCTCATAAATCGAGGCAATATATTCTAAAAATTGGTCATCTACGTTAGGTACTTGTGTTTGAAGAATATCTTTAAGTTCAGAAATAGCTCGTTTAACCTGTATATGATTTGTTTTATAGTTTGCAATGAACAATTCATTCATCTTATCAAAGAATAAATGAAACTTTTCCATAGTTTCCTCATTATATTGTTGTTTTTCTTTAGAATTCAATCGGTTTTGATTTTCTTTAAAAGCTTGATAATAAGGAGTATGGCTATATTTCATTTCAGCTTCTTTCTCATATTGATGTTGTATATTATCATTATTCCATTTACTCATATTAATCTCCTCTTTTCTATGATTAACGAGATGATGATTAAGAAAATGAATCATTTTGTTTAATTGATCTCTTTGTGCAACAATACGCTGGTAATTATTTTCTAATATTATATTTTTCTCTTCTATACTGTTATTAAAATAAAGTTGAATATCTGCTAGCGATAAATTAAGTTCCCTTAGAAATTGAATGGTCTGTAAGTTAGAGATATCTTTAGAAGAATAATAACGATAGCCGTTAGATCCAATATACGTTGGCACAAGCAACTTAATTTCATGATAGTAATGAAGTGTACGTTTAGTAACTTCAGTTATATGACTCACTTCGCTAGGTGTAAAATAATCTTCGCTTTCCATTCTGACATCCTGCCTTTTTCTTAATCTATTTGATTCATTTCTCTTTTCATCTCTCTATAAAAGAGACTAAGCTATGACGTCACGTTAAGGTCAATACATATTTGTAAAATATTGGTCTAAGAAATGATATTTTTGTTCAATAGCACCATTAAAATAATTTTTTCCAAAATTATCTAGTAAAGCATGAAACTCATTTGCATCTTGATTTGTAAAGTTTGAAGGTAATTCAATATGTCTTTTTAATTTATCATAATTCTCAGTGTGAGAATAACCGAGTTTTCTATATAACCGGCGTGTATAATTATCGGGAATAAATTCAATCCTCTCAAAAATATATACTAGTAATACGTCAGCTGTTTCACTTCCAATACCATGCAGTTTAAGTAATTCGCTTCTTAAATGTTCCCCATATACTTCATTAATTCTGCAATAATCGAAGTGATACTGATTTAACCAGTTAAATAACGTATGAATTGCTTTGGCTTTATTTTTATAGAAACCACTAGAGCGAATCAAGATTTTTAGTTCTTCTAATGGTAAATCTAATATGTTTTGAGGTTCAAAATTTGTTGCTTCTTTCAGACGTCTAAGAGAAAGCGCAGCATTATTCCAGTTGGTATTTTGAACGAGTATCGCTCCTAACATGATTTCTTCAAGCGTATCTGCTGGCCACCATCCTTGAGGTCCCATATGTTCTAATAATTTTTTATAGAGTTGTTCTGTAGTCATCATTGATATCTTTTTACCTTTCTATATAAAAATAAACACCTTCACAAATGAGTGTTCGTAAAGGTGTTTTTAATTTAATTATTTATATTACATTGATTCTGGAGCTGATACACCCACTAATGCTAAAGCATTGTGTAATGTAATTTTAACTGCTTCAATAAGAGCAACATGAGCTTTTGTCTTTTCAGCATCATCAGATAATACTTTTTCAGCATTATAGAATTTGTGGAAAGCTGAAGCTAAGTCTTGAATATAATTAGTTAATCGATGTGGTGCTCGACTTTCTGCAGCATTCTCAATTGTAGGCTCAAACTCTGCTACTTTTTTCAACAAATCAATTGCTTTTTCATTTGTAATAGTGCTAAAATCAGCGTTTTTGTTTATTTCAACACCTTTTTCTTTAGCTTGTTTTAAAATTGAGCAAATACGTGCGTGCGCATATTGTGCATAATAAATTGGATTGTCTTGAGATTGTTCTTTTGCAAGTTCCAAATCAAAATCAAAGTGCGAATCAGGACTACGCATTGTTAAGAAATAACGTGCCGCATCAATACCTACTTCATCCATAATTTCGCGTAACGTAATAGCATTACCTGTACGTTTACTCATTTTAACTTCTTCGCCGTTTTGCATTAAACGGACCATTTGCATAATTTGAATTTCTAAACGATCGCTATCTACACCAAATGTTTCTAAACTTGCTTTTAAACGATTAATATAACCATGGTGATCTGCACCCATTAAATCAATTAAAATATCATTCCCACGATTAATTTTATTGTAATGATACGCTGTATCAGGCGTAAAGTACGTATAATTACCGTCTTTTTTAATTAGTACTCTATCTTTATCATCTTTAAAGTCTGACGTACGTAACCAAGTGGCACCATCTGCTTCATACGTATAACCTAATTCGTGCATTTTTGCTAATGTATTATCAATCGCACCATTTTCGTAAAGCGATGTTTCACTAAACCAATTATCAAAATGAACATTGAAATCTGATAAATCTTTTTTTAATTTATCCATTTCATAATCAACACCCAGTTGTCTAAATGTTTTTAAACGTTCTTCATCAGAGTAATTTTTCATTTCTGGATGTTTTTTAGCTAAATCTTTGCCAATTTCGACAATGTCCTTACCATTGTAGCCATCCGCTGGCATTTCATGACTTGTATCTCCTAACGCCTCAAAGAAACGTGTTTCAATTGAACGTGCTAAATTTGTAATTTGATTACCTGCATCATTAATATAGTATTCACGTGTTACATCGTATCCTGCTGCAATTAAAATATTCGCTAGTGAATCACCGACAGCAGCATTTCGAGCATGTCCAATATGTAAGTCACCAGTTGGGTTTGCTGATACATATTCTAATAATATTTTTTTGTTTTTTGGTTCTTCTGCATAACCAAATTTATCGCCTTTTTGAATCGCTTCTGAGATAATAGCTGTTAAATATTGATTATCTAAATAGAAATTGATGAATCCTGGACCAGCGATATCTACTTGTTTTACGTTTGCTTTACTTGTATCTAAATTGTCTACAATTGCTTGAGCAATATCGCGTGGATTGCGTTTAGCAATTTTAGTTAAAACCATTGCAATATTAGTAGAATAGTCTCCATTTTTAGTATCTTTAGGAATTTCAACTTTAATTTCTGGAATATCTTCTGCAAGATCTGCTTTTTTAATACTTGTTTTAATTTCTTGTATTAAAGTTTTCTTCACTTTTTCAATAATATTCATTCGCCTATCTCCTTGTATTTAATTTCATATTGATATGAGCCCATTTTTTCATCATTTTGATGTAATTCGTATTGTATTTTTAATTTCCCACCATCTTCATTTACAAAATGTAAAATACTCTTTGTTCTTACTATTAGTGGAATGCGTCCTGCTGGTATAGCATAAAGTGTTGTAGTATCTTTCCCTTCAACGAAGTGCAAATTCATATTAATATCACCTTTACGTATCAGCTTCACGCCATTGTCTTCAATTTTTATTGTTACATTAATGACTGCACTTTCAATCTGTTCTTGATATCGAATATAATAGGCATTTTTTTGTTGCCATGATCCTTGAGAAGAAAATTCAAATGTTTGTTTTTCTCCATTTTGTTTTAAGACTTGTTTCGTTTGAATGTGTATATTCTTATCCAACGTTTGACTCACCTTAATCTTTAAAATATTACACCACATTATAGCATAAATCCTATAGTGCTTGTACCTCACGACCTACTAATCTATGTCTTACTTAAAAAAATAGTCGAATTCTAAAACATAAAATCATGGTATAATAAAATAAATTATTTATATTATAAAAAAATTTAATCATTGGCGTGGAGGATCAGAAGTGGGAAACATCAATATACAACAAGAACAAACAACTTTGCTTATTAGATACAACCCAAACATTGATACTATCAATCGTTTAGTTTTTAAAACTACAAAAGATTCACTTGAATTTTTCCCAGATTCAAATGGAGAATTTAGAGTAGAACTTTTACATGTATTAAATTATTTTAGTTATGATAGTAAAGCAAAAATTCATACAATCATGGAACAAAACATATCATCTTCAACTATCGAACGACCTATCATTATACATGATGTAGAAGTCAAAGTAGTTCAACTTAGTGTTGTTAATACAGAACATCTATATTTGCAGCCTTTCGTTACTAAAAGCGGGATATTACAATATAAGATAACATCTAAACCGAGCTTTCGTTTTTTCTTTTCAAGAACTCATATTAATAATTTAAAAATCAATAATCATAAAGCACTCATCGACGGGCAATTCTCAATTATTAATGCAACGTTTGAATATGCAACTATTGTACTTAAAACTAGAAAAGATAATTATTCTTTAGATTGCCCCGTCGAATGTCAACAGTGTGAGCCTTCTGAGTCTTCACATTACTATAGATTTCATTATAGAAAGGATTTGTATAATGAGTTGACTCAATTTTTAAAGCATTGTTTTAAACAAGAAGATGTGATAGATGTCTTCCTTAACATATATGTAAAAGAATTAGTAGAACCCCTACACGTAAAAATTGGTAAACCAAGAATTATGGCAGAAATATTTTTAAAAGGCGAACTTATTACTCGATATCGTGACTGTATTCAATCTATTTCTCCATACTTTACAATGAAGGGACGTAACTTATCATTCAAAATAAATCAATATACAGTAGAGAATTATTTAACTTATCTAGAAAGTTTAAAATCCCCCTATAAACATTGTTCTAAAGATAAGATATGGGTAATTGGAGAAAAAAGATATAAAGCTCAAGATAATGGATATCATTTCTTTAAATATATGCGTACAACCTATCCAGAATTACCCGTTTATTATGTCATAGATCAAACATCTCCTGAGCGTTTTAACGTAGAACCTTATGGAAATGTTATTTATTTTGGAACTAAAACCCATTTTAAATTAATGCTAGATGCTGATTATATTTGTGCAACACATTATCCTAGTTATCTTTATCCGAGCAATAGCAAAATATATACACGTCGTATTAAAGCAACTAAGGTTTTTCTTCAACATGGTATATTAGGAACAAAAAATTTAGTAGAAATCAATGGGAGACAAGTGCACGATTTCGATATTGATTTATTTATTACTAGCTCAGAACGCGAAAAAGATATTGTAGTCAGAGATTTAAAATTCAGCCCTAATACCGTTAAAGTTACAGGTTTACCGAGGTTTGATGAATTATTTAATGATAATACACCAACTAAAAACCAGATCTTAATCATTCCTACATGGCGTGACTGGTTAACAAGTCGTAATCAGTTAAGTCAATCTAATTACCTTATACGTATAAATACTTTATTACAAAGTCAAATTTTAAAAACATTAAGTAATCAAGGGATGGATGTTGTATTTTGTTTACATCCTAATATGCAACCCTTTATAGATATGTTTAATACACCTAAATATATTAAGAAAATTAATCAAGGAGAAGTAGAAGTTCAACAGTTAATAAAAGAAAGTCGTCTTATGATTACCGATTATTCAAGTGTGGCCTTTGATTTTAGCTTTTTAAATAAACCTATCATTTATTATCAATTTGATAAAAAACAATTTATCGGTAGATTACCTTCTCACATTAATATTGAAGAGGAACTACCAGGTATTATTGTTAATACTGAGGAAGATTTAGAACATGTTTTATCTGATATTGTAAGTCGAAACTTTACTATTTCAGACAAAATACTTCAACGTGCTCATACATTTTATCCTTTTAGAGATACACACAATTGTGAACGTATTTATAATGAGATTATTCATTTTAATAAACGGAATAGTTTACCAGATAAATTAAAATACCATACTTTAACTCAACATATATTTAAACGTTTTAGAAAACACTCAAAATATTATGTTATTATGCGTTGTGTAAATCATTTTATAACTACATTAATTCCTATTAAGAAGAATTTAATTGTTTTTGAAAGTAATATCGGTAAATCAGTAAGTGATAGTCCTAAAGCAATTTATGATGTTTTAAAACAACATCCTCATTCCTTCAATATTGTATGGATTAACAATTCAATCTATCCATTCAATGACTCTAAAGTAATATCGGTCAAACGTTTATCACCCATGTATTTTTATTATTTATCACGTGCTAAATACTGGGTTAATAATCAAAATTTCCCTTATTACATTAAAAAGCATCGCCATACCACTTATATTCAAACTTGGCATGGAACGCCACTGAAAAAAATGCTAAATGATGTAAAAGAGTTTAAAGGTAAGGATAAAGAATACAAAAAGAGAGTGAATATCGCTACACAACGTTGGGATTATTTAATTTCTCCAAGCCCTTATGCAAGCAAATGTTTTAAATCAGCATTTAATTTTAAAAAAGAAATTCTAGAACTTGGATATCCAAGAAATGATATTTTATATTTACCAGAAGATAAAAAACAAGACAAAATAGCTAGTATAAAACAATCTTTAGGCATACCTATTGACAAAAAGGTGTTACTCTATGCACCAACCTTTAGAGATGATGAAGTAAATAAAAAACAAAAACATATTATAGACTTGAAATTAGATTTATTTAAAATGAAAGAAGATTTAGGCAATAATTTTATATTATTATTACGTCCACACATTATTATTAGCAACTCGCTAAAAATCGATCAGACATTATCCGACTTTATTATTAATGTCGCAAATTATAATGATATTAATGCATTATATTTAATTACAGATATTTGTATTACTGATTATTCGTCAGTGATGTTCGATTTTGCAAATACTAAAAAACCATTACTGTTTTATGCATATGATTTATCACATTATAGAAACACATTAAGAGGATTTTATCTTAACTTTGAAGATGAAGTTCCTGGTCCTATATCAGAAAGTCAATCTCAACTTATTCATCATATTAAAAATATTGAAACCATTCAGAAAACATATGAACTTAAGTACAACGCATTCTATAATAAATATTGTACTTATGAAACAGGCCATGCATCTAAAAGTATAGTAAATCGTTTTTTCTCTTAATATAATGATTAAATAGTTTCATATATTAAAAGAGGCTGGGACATAATTTCTAACAAATTAGCCAGTAAATGAGTTTATTATAAATTCATTTACTGGCTTCTTTATTTACAATACTACGTATTGTTGGCTCGTTTTCTTAGGGGACAGCTTCAGCCTGTAGTCTTCAACTTGTCCTGTTCCCTCAAGAGTCTCGCCAAAATACTTTGTATTTATATGTAATTTTACATTGAAATACTTTAAAAAA